>DATLHT010000332.1:0-1508 GCA_035539795.1 Burkholderiaceae bacterium | reverse complement strand
GCCGCAGGATGTCGTCCACCCGCCCTTCCGGGATCGGGTTGGTCATCAGGCGATCGAGGGTCTGGATCACTCCCATTCGAGCGCTCCCTTCTTCCAAACGTAAATGAAGCCGAGGAACAGCATGCCGACGAACAGGCCCATCGTGACCAGTGCGCGTGCGCCAAGCTCCTGGAAGACCAGGGTCCACGGAACGATAAAGATGATTTCCAGATCGAAGACGATGAACTGGATGGCGATCAGGTAGTAGCGCACGTCGAACTTCATGCGCGCATCTTCGAAGGCTTCGAAGCCGCACTCGTAAGGCGAGAGCTTTTGCGCGTCCGGGCGACGGGGGCCAATGAGACGTCCCACCACAATCAGCGCGACGCCAATGCCGGTGGCGACGAGGAGGAACAACAGGGTCGGCAGATAGTTGGCGATCACTCGCGATTCTCTTCTTGTCCTACCTGCCCTGCACCGTCGTCACGCTGGGCGTGTCTCTGGCGCGGGGCAATTGCATGCCGCTGGGGGAGCCGCGTGGTACGCGCGGTTGGCGGAGGTGCCGCCCCTTCCGTCACTCGTACCTGGGCGGTAAATGAATCGGCGGGATTGTACCGTTCGATGAATGGGCTCGTAAACGATTTACTCACTTTTGACGTGCTTTGACGTCGTTGTTGCGCAAAAGAAAAGCCCGCTGACGCGGGCTTGACTTCATTGCGTGCTGGGCCGTCAACGCGATGCCGCGTCCGCCAGCCTGTGTGGTGCCCAAGAGGGGACTCGAACCCCTACAGCTTTCGCCGCTACCACCTCAAGGTAGTGCGTCTACCAATTCCGCCACCTGGGCTTTGAAACTTGCCGCGCATATCCGCGCGGGCCGACATTGTAGCCGGAGATCAGCCGCCCTGTTGCGCAGGCTTGGAGGGATTCTCCACCGGCGGTGCCTGTTCAGTCGGCTGCGCGGCCGGCGTGGTCGCCGGAGCGGTCACCGGAACGGCAACAGGCGCCGGCTGGGTCAGCGGCACGCTCGGCACGGTCGACGTCTGCGCAGGCAATTCGCCGGCGGCAGGCGCTGCGGCGGCGCCGCGGGCGTTATCCATCACGCTCGGCTGGTTCTGCACTTCCGGCTCGGCCAGGTGTGCGGCGTGCCAGGCCATGAACAGCGAGATACCAAAGAAGCCAATGGCCAGCCACTTGGTGCTCTTGGAAAGGAAGTTGGACGCGCCGCGCGCGCCGAACACCGTGCCCGAAGCACCGGAGCCAAAGCCGGAACCGGCCTGCGCACCCGAACCGCGCTGCATCAGCACCAGCGCGATGATCGCGATGGCGATCAGCACATAGACCACATTGAGGATCAGCATCATCTGGAAATAGTCCCGAAACAGTTTGAAGACCCGGCCCGGCCGGGCCGCGGGTCAGCCCCGCGCCGCCGCCGCTTGCGCGATAGCGAGAAAATCGCGCGCCACCAACGACGCGCCGCCTACCAGCCCTCCATCGACATCGGGCTGCGAAAACAGTTCCGTGGCGTTGTC
>DATLHT010000331.1:0-1854 GCA_035539795.1 Burkholderiaceae bacterium | reverse complement strand
CACAACGCCATGCGTTGGGGTAGCTCCGCGCTGGACTACGTGCAAAGCCAACACCATCTGCGCTTTGGCGGGCTGACCGGACTGCGCTTCAACATCGGTCGGGTCGAGGGCGGCATCAAGGCCAACATGATTGCGCCGAGTGCGGAAGTGCGGTTTGGCTTCCGCCCGCTGCCTTCGCAGGATCCGGATGCCTTGCACGCGCAGTTCCGCGAGTTCGCCAACCCGGATGCACTGGCCGAATACGAAGAAACCTTTCGCGGTCCGTCCTTGCCCTCGGGCGACGTGGCGCGTGCCGAGGAGCGTCGGCTGGCGGCGCGGGATCTGGCCGATGAGCTGGGCCTGCCGATTGGCAATGCGGTGGATTTCTGGACTGAAGCATCACTGTTCTCGCAAGCCGGCTTGACCGCCTTCGTCTACGGCCCGGGCGATATCGCCCAGGCGCATACCGCCGATGAGTGGGTGTCGCTGGAACAACTGCAAAGTTATGCCGATACGGTGGTCCGCATTTTCAACAGCACCGATTGACCGGTTTCCCTATACCCCACACGCCCAACAACTTCTGTTTCCCGAGCACCAATGGAATCCAACACGCAAACCCGCCAGACCATCATCCGCCTGCTGTCCAGCATGGCCAGCGCCAAGGAGATCTCGCAGTACGTCAAGCGCTTCTCGCAGCTGGACGCCAAGCGATTCGCCGTGGTCAAGGTCGGCGGCGCAGTGCTGCGCGACGATCTGGACGCGCTGACCTCTTCGCTGACCTTCCTGCAGTAAGTCGGGCTGACGCCGATCGTGGTGCACGGCGCCGGTCCTCAGCTGGACGAGGAAATGAATGCCGCCGGCATCGCCAAGGAAACCATCAACGGCCTGCGCGTGACCACGCCGGAAGTGCTGGCGATCGTGCGCAAGGTGTTCCTGCAGCAGAACCTGGCGCTGGTCGAGGCCTTGCAGCAGTCCGGTGCGCGCGCGACCTCGATTGTCTCGGGCGTGTTCGAAGCCTCGTTCAAGGATCAGACCACCTACGGCCTGGTCGGCGATGTCACCCGCATCAACCTGGCGCCGATCGAGGCCAGCCTGAAGGCCGGCTCCATTCCGGTCATCGCCAGCATGGGCGAAACCCTGGGCGGGCAGATCCTCAACATCAACGCCGACTTCGCCGCCAACGAGCTCGTGCAGGTGTTGCAGCCGTACAAGATCATCTTCCTCACCGGCACCGGCGGTCTGCTCGATGCCGAGGGCAGGGTGATCGACTCGATCAACCTGTCCACCGAGTACGACGAGTTGATGGCGCAGCCGTGGATCAATGGCGGCATGCGGGTCAAGATCGAGCAGATCAAGGATCTGCTGGATCGCCTGCCGCTGACTTCGTCGGTGTCGATCACCAAGCCGGCGGAACTGGCCAAGGAACTGTTCACCCATCGCGGCTCAGGCACGCTGGTGCGCAAGGGCGAGCGGGTGCTGCGCTTTGATTCGTGGCAGGGCGTGGACACCGCGCGCCTGCGCGAGCTGATCGAATCCAGCTTTGGCCGCAAGCTGCTGCCTGACTACTTCGAGCGGACCACGCCGTATCGCATCTACGTCAGCGAGAACTACCGCACCGCGCTGATCCTCACCCAGGAAGAAGGCTTCGCCTACCTGGACAAGTTCGCCGTACTCGACGATGCACAAGGCGAGGGCCTGGGCCGTGCGGTCTGGCACGTGATGCGCGAAGAGAACCCGCAGCTGTTCTGGCGTTCGCGCCACAACAACCAGGTCAACATCTTCTACTACGCCGAGTCCGACGGCTGCTTCAAGCAGGAGAAGTGGAAGGTGTTCTGGTACGGCATCGAGAGTTTCAGCGACATCGAACGTTGCGTG
>DATLHT010000330.1:0-1718 GCA_035539795.1 Burkholderiaceae bacterium | reverse complement strand
GCGTGACGGCCGCGACATGCCGCTGCCCATGGCGCTGCGCCACGAGCGTCAGACGTGGGGACTGCTGCGTGATACCGAAGACCGCAAGGAAGGTCGAGCTGCCTTCGCGGAAGGCCGGCCACCGCGCTACACAGGACGCTAGCGGAATCACCATACCGGTGCGGCTTGGCTGCCGCATCCACAATTGCAACGCCTGAAGCATGCCGATCCGTGCCGGCACCATACTGATTCGCACGGTGAGGAGATATCGTGTCACGTACCGCGCCCGACCTCGTTCCCGAGCCGACTGCTGCACCCCGGAGCGCGCCGCGCAAATCCCAGGCGACCTACACGGAAGGCACGCAGAGCATCCAGCGTGCCATCGCCGTGCTGCGCGAAATCGCCGCACACAGTCCGCGCGGCATGCGTCTCGTGGACATTGCCGCCAAGCTGCAGATCGAACGCGCCACCGCGCATCGCATCATGAAAGGCCTGAATGTCTATGGCATGACCATGCGCGATCCGCGCACCAACCACTACAAGCTAGGGCCGGCCGTACATGCCCTTGGGCTGGCATCGTCCGTCCACTATTCGCTTGCAGAGGTCTGCGAGCCGAGCCTGATCCGTTTGGCGGAAGCCAGCGGCGACTCGATCTTCCTGATGGTACGCAGCGGCTACGATGCCGTGTGCCTGCGGCGCGTGGAAGGCAGTTTTCCCCTGCAGACCCACAGCCTCGATACTGGCACGCGCCGACCGCTGGGCGCCGGCGCCGGCGCACTGGCGCTACTGACCGTACTGGAAGACAGCGAGATCGAGCACATCATCGAGGTCAATACACCGCGCCTCGAAGGGTACCGAATCAAGGAGCCCGAAGCGCTGCGCATCGCAGTCGAGCAATCGCGCCAGCTGGGCTACGGGATGAACCAGGAATTGCAGACACCGGGTATCTGCGCCATCGGCATGGTCGTTCCCCTGGCGCACGGCGTGCCCTATGTGGCGCTCAGCATCGCCTCTTCCTCGTCCCGTATGCGCACTCGGCGCGATGAACTCGCGGCATTACTCACGACGGAGGTCACGCAACTCGCCAAGCTGCTGGCCAACCAGCCACCGTGGATCTGAGCGCTCCCGGCAACCAGGTAACCGAGGCCGGCCAGCGCAAGGCGAGTGCCATCACAGACAGGATGCACCTGAAGCCATGGGAGGCGCCGCGCGAAAACAATTGCGCCGCAGGACACACGCGGCCATAGAAAACGCGCCGCACGATCCCGGGCAACCTGGAATCGTACAGCGCGAATACAGCGCAAAATCAGGCGCAGATCAGGCGCGCGCCAAGTCCGGATGGGAATGCGGCACGCTGTAGTTGCCGCTGGCATACAGCAGCGGCGTACCTTCGGAGTGACCGGTATCGAGCACTTCGCCGATAAAGATCAGATGATCGCCGCCCTCATGCCGCATATTGCTGGCGCACTCGAACCACGCCACGCTGCCGGCGAGCAGCGGCATACCGTTCTTGCCAAAGTACCAGTCCACGCCTTCGAAACGGTTCTCCACCGGCGAGGCAAAACGGCCAGCCAGCGACATCTGGTCGGCATGCAGGATATTGATGGCGTAATGCCCCGCGTTTTCGAACGCGGGCAGATTGCGCGAGCGCTTGTTCAGGCTCCACAGCACCAGCGGCGGGGTGAGCGACACCGAGTTGAACGAGTTCGCCGTGAGGCCGATCGGCTCACCTTCCGGTG
>DATLHT010000329.1:0-1684 GCA_035539795.1 Burkholderiaceae bacterium | reverse complement strand
GCACGCAATTCGCAGGCGCTGCCGGGACCGAATGCCGGCCCCCGCGCGCTTGCCGGTAAAATGGCGGGCATGCGACGGTCGCTGGGGCCGTCATTGTCCTTGCTGCCATGTTGCCGGAGTCCCGCCATGTTCCCTGTTCGCCGTGTTGTATGTTGTCTTGTCTTGTCGGCAGGAGCGTTGGCAAGTCCGGTGATGGCGGCCGATAACGTTGCCACAGCGCGGTCCGCGTTGTCGCTATGCCGCACGCCGGACGGTGGCGTGGCGTTCCTCGGCCGCGCGCAGTCGGGATGCGAACTGGTAGCACCCCCTGGCACGGGAAATCCCAACCCCGAGCGCTGGATGTCCTGGATGGGTCCGACCGGGCGCGTGCTGTATCTCGATCGCCAGTCGATCGTGCACGACGGTGCCAAGCTGGGGCTGGTCCTGATGCGCAATTTACCCTCGGCGGCTGGTGACGACGGCGTGATCCGCACCGCCCACGGTGAGCCCATTCGTTCGTCGCTCAAGCGGGTGGTCTTTGATTGCCTGTCATCGACCTATGCAGTCTTCGAGCAATCACTGTTCGGCAAACGGTATGCCGCCGGCAAGCCGTTGATGACATTCCGCTACCCCGGCGGCAAGGCCCGTCCAGTGACCGACAACGGCGCACTGGCGCAGCTGGCCTCACGTTTCTGCGCAGCGCGCTGACCGGCGCGTGACGGCATGCCGCTGACCCTCGCCGCACCTGCCCACAGCGAACTGCAGATCCGCAAGAGTCGTTTCATTGGCTGCGTCGAGCCAGTGGCGGGGCGCGTCGTGGCCTTGCAGCGCGTGAGCGCTTTGCGCGCGGCCCATCCCGGTGCGGCGCACGTGTGCTGGGCCCTGATGGCGGGCGGCGAATCGGCGGCAGTCGACGATGGCGAGCCAAGCGGTACGGCGGGGCGGCCAATGCTCGATGTTCTCCGTCATCACGATCTCGAAGGGGTGTTGGCTACGGTGGTGCGGTACTTCGGTGGTGTCAAGCTCGGCGCGGGCGGTCTGGTGCGCGCCTATACCGATGCTGTGGCGCAGGCGCTGCTCGAGGCGGACAAGGTTCCGCTGGTGCGCATGCGGACAGTGGGCTGCAGCGTGCCGTATGCCTTCGAGGGCGTCCTGCGGCGCAGTCTCGAAGCCGCAGGCGCCGAATTGCTGCGGGTTGTGCATGGTGGCGTGGTCGAGTTTGAATTTGCATTGCCGGAGGCCGATGTCGGCGAATTCATGCATCGCATGACCGAGGCAAGCCACGGGCAATTGTCGTGGGATCGTGATGCCGCAGGAGAGGCGTCAGGCCGCCAATGATTCGTGCGGTGCGGCACCGGTAGCGCGTTGATCTACTCCGCTACTCCGTCTTTGGCGGTACCACATCGAATCAGCGTAGCAATGTCACTGTGTACGGGCAGCAGAGGCGGAGCAGTGTCTAGGCAGCCTGTCTTTCGTGATGAAATTCCCCCTAGTCTGAGCGCGCGCTTCGGCCGGCATGGCCGGATGACGCCCGAAAATTGCCCTCGCAGGTCACTTTTGCATATATTCAAATAATTTGATGAATTGATTCAATCGACGCTCTACAGGCAGGCTTGATGGAGTTCTATAGTGGAGCCATTCAAGCTTCTTGAGATGGAGATCGAGATGTCAAAATATTTGTTTATCGAAAGCAGTGTGCGTGGCC
>DATLHT010000328.1:0-21125 GCA_035539795.1 Burkholderiaceae bacterium | reverse complement strand
GCTGAAGCATCAGGCCCAAGTTCTTCGACCAAGTACGCTGACTTCTATGGCCAGAGTTGGCATAAAAATGCTCGAGATCCATCAACTGCTCCCCTTCTAAAGTGTTGGAGAATTCAAAGTGCTGCGAATTTCGATTAAAGTTCATTTGAAAATTCTCGATTTTCTGAAGGGCTTTCGAGATCGCAAGTCCTTTCTTGGAAAGGCGCGATGCTAAAACCAGTTCGGGAGAATTTTCCCCAGCTCCCGCTTCAAGTACGGTGTGAGCGTCTCTACGAAGGTCTTCGTTAGATGCGATTGATCGGTGTAGACGATGACCCCGCCTATTGTGGCCGGACAAGTGCTTGAATTGCAGAAATAGTCGGTCAGGTCTACGATGCCGACACGATTTGATGCCAGTGATCTAGCGGCAGCAACATTCAAATCGGGCTTGAGCCACCGGCTTTTTAGGCCATCGCAAGAGCTAAGGGGGTCTTTGCGGAGTTCGATGCAGTCGGGAATTCTGATTCCGCTGTTTTGGTCTATGGACTCATCGCTCGTGTAGAAGGTGTTGGGGTTGTCTCGTATGACAAGCACGTGGGAATTGGATGACAGCCGCTTCAAAACGGAGGCCGCTGGCTGAATCCAGCGATCCGGCCAGAACGTTCCCTTCTTTGGGTCGATTTTTGCCGTCAGTGTGCTCACAAGAACGAGATCGAACGATTTCGAGCCGATATTCTTGATGGCTGTCTCGATGGTGGACGCACACTGACGGAGCTCTGCCGCATCTGTGGCGTCGTGAAGTGCACTTTCGTCTAGGACTGGGCAATCACCGGTGTCAAACATCTCCAGCGTCAGTGGTCGCTCGCTTCCTAGTCGGACCAAAGCAGGAATATATTGTTTCATGTGGCTGTTGCCAACCAGCGCAATCTTGATGAAACCGGCCGTTGCATCGCCAATCACCCCGGAGGGTGGAATACTGGGAAACCAGTCCTTGCGCGCAAATTCGGGCGGTGTGACCAACGTTTTGAACGTATCGCCCCGACAGCGCCAAGCGTTCTGAAGCGCCGTGGCGCCCGCACAGGAGCCGGGGTCCTGAGCCACTTCAACAAGCCTCTCAATCCGACCCTGGACATCCCCAGAGATGGTTCGATCCTGCTGCACGATCAAGACCCATGCGGATATCGAAACGACGCACATGGCCGCTGCCATGGATGAAAACACGCGCCAGCCGCCAAACCATTTGGCTCCGAATCGAATCGGATCTTCGACGAACTTCTTGGTCGCGCCAGCCAGTACCAGACAACCGAGGATTGCGCAGCCGACGTCGACTTGTGTTGGAGTCCGATGCAGTACGTAGGGCATGAGGACCAGCAATGGGAAAT
The DNA here is from genome assembly GCA_035539795.1 of Burkholderiaceae bacterium. Taxonomy (GTDB): domain Bacteria; phylum Pseudomonadota; class Gammaproteobacteria; order Burkholderiales; family Burkholderiaceae; genus Imbroritus. The sequence goes on along the minus strand of DATLHT010000328.1, from coordinate 19,764 downwards.
GCCAGAGATAGATCGCATACGAATGGTTGCCCACCCATTGAATCCACTTCAACCCCATCGCGCGCGAGAAAGAAGGGTTTGCTCCGATGATGACAAGCGCTGCTGAGACCGTCGGCAGAAGCGCCGCTGTGCCGGGGTACGGGATCTTCTCCGAAAAAAACAGATAACTGACAACAATTCCGGCGACACCTGCTGCCGTGATGAGCGGTGTACCCGAAAATTTCGCAAGAGACCCTGAGCGTCCTGCCAAAGCAACGATGCCGCCGAGTGCGAGTTCCCACACTCGGGTGGGCGTCACAAAATAAGCGGCGCCAGATTCACGCGCGGTGAACCAAACCGAAAAACATAGTGATGCACCGAAGACCAGTACAACAGCAGCCCAGACCGCTCGTGGGACTCTGTGCGCGGGCGTGGGGCGTGCACGCTTTGAGAGGAAAAAACCCACGCACAGTAACAAGGGCCAAGCGAAATAGAACTGCTCCTCTACACTCAACGACCAATAGTGCTGAAGGGGCGATGCAGGATTCGCGGAGGCAAAATAGTCAACTGAGTCGTGCGCGAGTTTCCAGTTCAGGCCGTACATCGTTGCAGCGATGCTGTCCCATGCCGTCTGCTCGAATAAGACCCTTGCGGTCAGCTTGGTGGCAATGAGTGTGGCAAGGATGACAAGCAGGGCGGCAGGCAGAAGCCTCTTAATCCGCCGTCCCCAGAAATCAGCGATGGCATGAAGGGATGTCGGTGGGGCCGTGAACAGATGATCGGTGATCAAATACCCCGATATGACAAAAAAAACATCTACCCCCGAGAACCCACCTTGCAGAAATGGAACCCCGGCGTGCGCCGCCAGAACGCCTGCCACAGCAATTGCGCGAAGACCCTGTATGTCCTGGCGAATAACACCCATCATCAATACCTTCATTCAAGACTCTAAAAGGACGCGAGCGCAAGCTCCGTCCAGAGTCGTGTCGATCCCCAATACCATACGATACCCAAATTCATTAGCTGTAGTACTGCCCCCAGAAGCATCGTGGTGCGATTTTCTCGGTATAAAGACATCAGGGCTAAGAGAATTCCTAAAATGACGCCGTAAGGCAATTGGTGTGTGGTGGGCAGCATGCCGCAGGCGAGGATTATCGCGAACAGCGCAATGGCGCAACTTGCTCCAAGGAGTCTGACATCAACGTCGTACGGCTGCGAGAAAACAGAGCCGATTTTCCCGCGGCGGCCCACTACAACCGCCATGATGGCAGCAAGGACTACCCCTGGACCCATCGCTGGAATCAAGCTGCAAAATTCCTGTGCCCTGATGCTGGCAAGCGACCACGGGACGCCGTTGTCTCGTGCGTAGAATGGGTTGGTCGTCCAGAGCAGGCCCAAAAAGTTCTGCGCCTTCTCGCGCAGGAAGCCGTCAAGTGTGAGTGCTTGATAGTAAACAAGGATTTGATCCCGGACCTCCGCCCTTGTCAGTCCGTGCCTTCCGTTTCCGGTCAACAAGTATGTGATGGTGAAGCTTGATTTTGATTCAATCAGGTCAACCCAAAGCAACAAACCGATAGACGTGGTCAGTGTGACGGCCAGCAGGGCCGGTGCCCCAAGTGCGGCATTCCGGGCATTCTGCCAATCCAGGTGGCGATAAATATAAGCCAGCAGCATGTAGCTTGGGAATGCAAGAATCATCAGCAGTGTGGCCGAATGGTTCAATGCACCCATCGCAAACAGAATGATGCTCAGGCACAGTCCCCGAGCATTTCCCTTCTTTAAAGAAGCTGCGAACCACAGAAGCGACATGATCGCCAACACTCCGCCGCTCAGTTTTGGCCAAGCATAAACCGTGTTGAACATGATGAATGGCGTGGCGCAAAGCGTCAGGCCCATCAATGCCGAGTCGATCCAGGGCTTTTGCTTATCTCGAAGAAAAAGGAAGCCAATAGGTACGACAAGACCTTGAATCAGCGCCGTGAACATCGCCTGGGCATAGATGCCCGCTGGGGACTCCAAGATGACACGGCCAATACCGGGAAAGCCGAACAGCGTCAGGAGTGTTCCCGGCTGGACGACCCCACGATCCGAGAGGCGCCAGACGCCTAGAGCCTCTGGATGTACCTTCCCAGCCAGGAGAATGGATCTGGCCGTCTGCATCGACAAAATGTTGTCTGTGGACCAGGATGCCGGGAAGAACGCATACGCGGAGAACCAATAGCCACCGCCATTGGACGATAGAAGCATGTAAGGGGTTGCAATGAGAATGCAAACCGCGAGAAGCGCACCTAGAAACCACCAGGTGTCCTGAATGTTTGCGTCCAAATCTTGACGGCCCTTGGCGCGCACGAGCCAAATCGCGGTTGGCGCGGTAATGAAGAGCAGCGCAGCCGCTCCCACAATCAGCGGCCTACCACCCGAATACCATCCGGTCATAAAGCTCGCGTAACCATATACAGTGGGATACGCTGCGATGGTCGTCAGGCGAAGTCCGAGCGGACACCCCGGCATCGCCAGAAAGGGGACGGTCACGAGGACGCCGATGGCGAATACGAAGACCAGCGCGACCAACGCTCCGCTGGTTCGGCTCAGCAGCCATTGGACAGCGGATATCCGAACCGGAGTGCCAACGCCGACATGGAGGCTGTCCATCTTCGATTCCGCTACAGCCTTCACCATTCCCGGGCACCATCCCTCCGGGATCTTTACCGTTGCCAGATAGAAATACTCGGTTTGCCCGCCCAGGAGATCTAGAGCTGCGCCTGAATCGATGCATTCCAGCGCAACGCGCGACTTCGTCTTGTACAGGTTGATCTGATGGACATCTGCTCCCTTGACGGGAATACCCACGAAGCGCGGCGGCGTGAATGGCAGCGTCTCCACCCGTCCTGCAGACGATGGAAAAGAACCATCGGGCATCCGTCTGATGTTCTCCTTGATCTTGATCTTGTCGATGACGGACGGCGGAAGAAATGTGACCTTGGGGTCAAGCGTGTACTCGACAAATTCGTCGCTTGAAAACTGCCTGTCTCCGGTCAGAAGTGGCTTCATCTCTTCGTGTGTTTGCCAGAGTAGCCCCCCGCCTGAAAGGACCAGCAGGATCACAGCTGCCATCAATATGAATAGGCTTGAGCGAGCACCGCCGGAGCGTAGAAGGTTCATGGTTCAATAGGTCGCGTGAGGCTATTGCAAGCCGAGTCGCCTCAATCCACCGCGCCAGATCTTGCTCATCATGGCTCCGAATACCGTTCGCATCGGCTGCCGGTAAATCCAGTCCTGTTTCTCCTGCGCCAGTTCGGCCCTGGCCTTTTCGGTCTCCCGGACCAACTCCGCCTGGGCTCTTTGATGGTCCTTGTACGTCCACATCAGTTGCAGCCGGGCCGCTTGCAGCAGCCGGTACGCGCCCTCGTCCTTTTCACGTTGTATGCGGCGTAACAAGCTGAATGCTTCGCTCTGATCCTTGCTCGCCTGCAGCCGGATGGTCTTGCGCGTTAATTCAATCGTGTCGCGCGTTTCTTCGAGGCGCCGCCGGCCTTGGCGGCGATCAGGTTCGAGATAGGTTCCTTCGCACCACTCGTTCCAGGAATGCAGGAAGACGAAGCGCTCTTCCGCGGGGTAGCGCTCATACGTATCCAGCAATGCCTGCGATAGCCAGAGCTTGTAGGCGTCGCCGCCGGTGTTGAGGTGGACGATGGCCCTTTGGCCATAACGTGCCGTGTTGTCCCAAGGCAGCATCACGGTGCGGAAGCGCTTGTGCTCCGGGAAGGGCCTGCTCATGTGAAAACGGGCGAACTTTTCATAGTCGACGATCCGGCCTGTGAACGCGTCGCTGAGCCCCAACGTATCGGCCTCCGTGCTGAGCACGTCGGCCGGTATCACATTCGAAGGAATTTCATAGCTGGCATCGAACCCGAAGACGCGCGGAATGACATCTGGAACCCAGTCGTCGACCATGACCAGATATAAACCTGAAAAACCATGCTGGATCGCCTCCTCCCGCCAGAGGTCGGTCGTGGCCGCGATGTCCGGAAAAAGGTGTGCCTTGTAGACGCACAAAATGGGTTTACCGTTGACCTTGGTATAGCGCTCATCCTCGAAAATGGGAAACAGACCGCGGATGAATGCAAGATCGTCTTCCTTCGAGTGCTGCTGGGCAATGATGACTTCCTTGTCACCGCCATCCCAACGCTTGCTCCAGTTTTCGTTGGCCCAGAGGAAGAAGAACGGCATTTTCAGGTCGGAATTGATGTAATTCTCGACGGGCTTGTACAGCAGGCGCTTGCCGTGGAAGTAGTAGTAGTAGAAGCAAAATCCCGTGATGCCATGCTCCTGCGCCAGGCGCACCTGTTCGCGCATGACGTCGAGGGCGCGCAGGTCGTAATAGCCCAGTTCGCCGGGCACCTTGGGCTGATCGTGCGTGGCGAAGAGCGGCTTGGTCTGGATGACGTTGTTCCATTCCGTGAAACCCATGCCATGTGCCCAGTTGTTCTCCGCAATCGGGTGGAACTGGGACAGGTAGAACGCATATGTGCGAGGGAACTCGCTTTCCGGGACGGGCCGGCCTGTCGATGGTTCGAACTGCGGCAAGGGCAGCGCGTCGGAGACCGCGGGGTGGTCCGACAGCAGGGAGCGCGGCTCGGCGGCGGTGCCGGGCAGCTTGCCCTCGGCCGGAAAGAAGCGCTCATCCACCACCAACACGCCGCGCCGGTCTTCGGTTCGGCCATGGCGGATGAAGTGCAGCAGTGGGTTGTAGCCCGCTGCACGAATATCCGGATTGGTGGCCAGATAGCCCGCCGAATCGAAGCCGGCACTGGGTCTGCAGCCCTGTAACCCGCCGATGCTCAGGTAGTGCTCCACCGGCTCCATGCCCGAGGCGGCCACATGCGGGTAATGTAGCTGATACCAGGCGGCATCGAACAGGGGCGATGCGAGGAGCTCCTGCTTGCTTGTGCTGTCGATCGGGAAGGTTTGCGCAACGGCACCGGAGGGCAGGCGGGGGGGCGCATCCACGTAGCGGGCGATCAAGGCGGGCAAACCGTCACCCACTTCGGCCAACATGTCGGCGACATAGCGCACGGCATCCAGCACCTCGGGGATGGGCAGTTCGTTCGCATGGCCCTGCAGGTTGCGCACCAGCTTGACGACGGGTGCATCGCTGGCATACAGGCCCGTGTAGACCATGTACTGGCGGAACCAGCCCAGTCGGCCCAGCAATACGATGCCTGGCGTTTGCACCGCGTTGGCCAGATGCGCCGGCCCGCTGTCCACGCCAACGAAGAAGCGGGCCCGTCGAATGACCTCCGCGGTTTCCAGCACGCTGGTGCGGTTGAGCAGATCGACCGATCGTCCTGCGAAGGGCGAGGCTTGCTCGCCCTTGCTCGTCCCGATTTCGACGATGGGCAGATTCAATGATTCCAGCAAACCCGCCAGCGCTGTCCAGCCGGCGTCCATCCAGTCCTTTTTGACATCGTTCGACTCGCGGTGGACGACGACAAATGTCTCGGGTAGGCCCAACGCATCCACTGCTTGCTTCTGCGCATCTCCCAGATACATCCGGGGTGCGGCGGAGAGCTTGGGCAGGCCCGCTCCCTGGCTGAATGCCTCCAGCAAAGCGCCCTGATTCAGCCATTCGTACACGTTGATGAAGGGGTTGCCATGCTGCTTGATCAGTGGAATGCGGCAATGTTCGCAAACCCGGTAGTTCACGTGCAGATCGACGATCTTGTCGAACTTTTGGTGGCGCGAAATCTGGATCCACTCCGTCAGGCACTCGATCGCGACCACCTCGTCGACATGCGGGTTGCTTTCGACCAATGTCCGATACGAGCGGTTCACCACCCACACCAAGGTGCAGCCGGGATAGCGCAGCTTCAAATAACGAGCAACCGGCTCGCAAGCAACAATGTCGCCGATATGTTCGGCCAGACCGATGGCAATCCTCATTTCCCTCTCACTTTTCCTTGGCTTCATTTGTTGTCTGGGTTCACCCGCGCTGCTCGGCCATCACCGCAGCCTGCTGTGCGATCAGCGCATCCCGCTCTGCGATCACCTTTTGCGCTTGATCCACACCCGCTTGCAAAATGTTCATCTGAGCTGCGCGCTCACTGGCGAGCTGCTGCACGTCTTCCAGGGCAGCTTGCAATCGATCTATCTCGGCCGCGCGCTCCAAGGCCAGCTTCTCGACCCTGTGAAAGGCGGCATCCATTCGGTCTATTTCCGCCGCCCGTTCCAAAGCCATTTTCTCAGCTTCGTGAAAGGCCGCATCAAGTTTGTCAATTTCGACCGCTCGCCCCAGCGCCAAGGCTTCTGCCTTGCGATGGGCGACGTCAATGCGGTCCAGCCGTTCAGAAATCTCAAACATTCCGAAGCCTGGAGAAAATTTCTCTCCCATCGCTCCGCCATAATCAACGGCCAGATCGCCAAGGGCTGCGCCCACAGCCTTCTTGTACACGTCGAGTGTTGCAATCTTGTGCTCACTCAGCAGTGTGGCGCGCCCCTCGATCTGAGAGCATGCGGTATCAAATGTTGAAATAACCTGATCCATATCCATGTCTACAGGCACGATATCCGCATTGAAACCGGCGCACGTCATGCCGCGTTGATCATGAGAGATGGCGATGCCTGGTACGCCGACAGATGCGGCGGTGCCGATGCCGTGAACTCTCGGTCCTACTACCAAGTCAAAACGACCATAGATGGCGTAATAGTCATGCGGCTCGTATGAGTAATGCACCTCCAAGCCTGGGAAGAAATTCTGGGCCAATGCAATCTCGTCGATGTAATGAACCACGATCGAAAACTTCAGACGTGAGGAGTACGCATCGATCAATTGTTGGAACACCCGCATTTGGAAATCGTGCGCATCCTCGCGCAGGCTTCCCCAAAAGACGGAGTCTTGTCGCGAGGACTGATAGATCAATCCGACATGACTGACGGACGATACCCGCACCTGCTTTTCATCAGGTGCGGCCAAGAGGGAGGGACAAGGAAGCGCCAGCGCTGGAAATCCAGCGCGCTTGGCAGCGGCCAAAGTGTCCTTCTCGCGAACGGTGAGCAGTTTGGCCCGTTCAATGACGCGCCGATACTCTTCCGAATACAGATTCGCACCTCCACCAGCACCCAAAATCAAAACAGGAATGTTCCATTCCAGCACATGCCGATAAAGGTCATAGTTTCGGACGTCACACCACTCCGGAGTTCCCGCGAAAACCACAAGATCAACAAAATCTGCATCGTGGGTCGGCTTGAGGGAGTTTTCAAAAAAGCCCTTGCTGCAATTTTGTCCTTCCGATCCAGAAAATCCCAGGCGAACATCGGGGTTTCGATTGAAAATGATGGCGTTGTAGTTCGTTCCTAGAACCTCATCGAGGATGCGCCTGATACCTGAGCGGATGATCTCGTCGCCAGGGTTCCACTGCCTGGTCGTTGAAAATACGATATTCATGCGCTTCATATGAATTCCTGGTTCGGCTTCTGGGCGGTGTCAATCGCGATCAATGTGTCGAGTTGGCAGAATCCGCCAAATTTTTTCGACGAATGCACGGCAATGGTTGTGATCATGTAGAGCCTGTGGTGCGTCACCAGGCTATCGCCGACATACTCGCTGCACCCAATGTTCAAAAAATACTCGCCAGGCGCAAGTCGAAGACTCTGCTTGAAGCCGATACGAACTTCATCACCCGCCTCTTTCTGTCCGAGGTTGATGCCTTCATGATGCAAAGTCGTGCCGACGATTTCGCGCCCTTGCACGTCGGTGATGTGGTAACCGACATTGATGTCGGCGCATGGCTGATTGAATCGGAGAAGGACAACCACCTCGACCACGTCGCTGCTGTCAATCGCAACCGCCGGAGAACCATCTGAGGCCAGAATTCCCCAGTCAAAGATCGTGACGGCATCATCTCCGTATTCCTTTTTCGCCGGATTGATTGCGTGAGACGCATGCAGAGGCTGTTCACTCGCGCGTCTGTCAATGCTTTGCTTCTTTCTTGGGTTCGCGCTCGCTCCTTCTTTTGTCTCTGCAGTCATGAGTTGCTTGAATTGATTGACAGCATCCCGCGCAACTCCGGCGTAGAGCACCTTTCCAGCATGCATGACATAGGCGCGATTGCAGAACTCGACAATGGAACTGAGGTCGTGGGATACAAGAAGAATGGTCGTTCCCGCATCACGCAGCTTCTTGATCCTTTGAAAGCATTTGTGCTGAAAAGCAATGTCCCCCACCGCCAGTGCTTCATCTACAATCAGAATTTCAGGGTCAACACAGCTGGCGACGGCAAAGGCCAGGCGCACAGCCATGCCGCTGGAGTAGGTCTTGACCGGTTGATCGATGAAATCGCCAATTCCCGAAAAGGCGACGATTTCATCAAACCTGGCTATAGTCTCTGCCTGGCTCAGGCCGAGTACGGCCGCATTTAAGTAAACATTTTCCCGTCCGGTGAATTCGGGGTTGAAACCAGAACCCAGCTCCAGCAACGCGGCAATGCGGCCATGTGTTTGTATATTTCCTCCAGTCGGATTCAGGGTGCCGCAGATGATTTGCAACAGCGTGGACTTTCCGCTGCCATTGCGGCCGATGATGCCGACGACTTCGCCTTTCCTGACCTCGAAGGAGACGTCACGCAGTGCCCAGAACTCCCGGAAATATTGAAGCGGCGTTTTTCCCTGCATTCTGCGCAGGCGTGGAACCAGAAATTGCTTGAGCCGGTCCTTAGGACTGTCGTAGATCTGATAGCACTTGGACAGGCCATCGACTTTGATGGCGATGTTGCTAGATGACATCCGCAAAACCTTTGCGTGTTTTCTGAAACCAGGAAAAGCCCAGCCAAGCCAGTACGGAGCCCAGAAGCAGCAGGAGCAGCCAGACGGAAAAATCGGGAAGGTGCCCGAAGATGAGCACGTCGCGGGCCTGCTCAATGACCACGGTCAGAGGGTTCAAGCGCACCCAAAATTGGTATTGTGGCGGCAAGGAATGGGTCGGAAAAAATACGCCCGACATGAACATCGTGATGGTGGTGAAAATGCTCACCACCTGCCCTACGTCGCGCAGATAAACGCCCAGCGCCGCCAACAACCAAGATAGTCCCATGACTCCCAATACCAGCGGCAACAACACCATCGGCAACAACAGCGCCGTCCACGGCAGGGTCTGCCTTAGCACCAACTGCGCCAGCAGCAGCACCGCCAGGCTGATAGTGGCGTGAAATAACGCAGCACCCAGCGCTGTCCAAGGAATGATCTCCAGTGGGAAAACGACTTTCTTGACGTAGTTGGCGTTGCCCAGGATGAGCACTGGTGCCCGGTTGACGCACTCGGCGAACAGGCTGTGCACGATCATGCCCGCGAAAAGCAGCAAGGCGAAGTCCGTCTTGCTCTCGCTGTCGCCCAAGCCCCAGCGCGCCTTGAAGACGACCGAGAAGACGAAGGTGTAGACCACGAGCATCAGCAAGGGGTTGAGAAATGACCACGCCAGCCCCATGACAGAGCCGCGATACCGGCCTATTGCCTCGCGTTTGGTGAGCTGCATGATCAACTGGCGGTTGCGCCAGAAGCTGGCGGCCAGTTCTCGCGGTGAGGCGGAAAAAACTTGCATCAGGAAAAAATCTGCTGTTGTTCTTTATCGGGGTGGATTGTCCACTCGCGCCGTGCAAGCCTCTGGCGCTTCGGGCATTGGCAGTCGCGATGGGCGCGGGGTGGAGTGCGATCTCCGCCATTCAAGGACAGAAACGCTGACCAAGCCCAGAAAAATGGAGAACCACAGCGATGTGAAGCGAATGCCGACCGCTGACAGGAAGGCGGTATCGAGGGAGATGCCTTGGTAGGTGAGCAGCGCGACGATAGCGGCCTCTGTCGAGCCAAGCCCTCCCGGGACCATGGATGCGGCACCAGCGAGCATAGCGATGGGATAGACCGACAACGCCTGAAGCGCCGGAATCGCGATGCCCAGGGCATCGAGGAGGTACACGAAGGCCCAACTGGTCACGCCCCAGGCCAGCAGGCCGAGCAGCAAGGCGGTGGCGGCGAAGCGCGGGTGTAGCCAGATGCGGCATCCGCGGAGCCCGTCGCGCAGCATGCGCACCGCCTTCGACAAAGCCCGGATCCGCACAGCGCGCAATCGCGCGGCCAGCCGTGTCAGGCGCGCGGGGCAGGCCGCCATCGTGCCGATACTGACGACGACGAGGACCACGAAGGCGGCCGCGAACAGAAACACATCGCGCTTGGCGATGAACAGAGATGCCAGCGCCAGCACCGCGAGCAGGTCCGTGAGGCGCTCGAACACGAAGGCTGCAAGCGTCCTGCTCGGCGGCACCTGAAGATCTTGCAGATACCGGATGCGCACCAGTTCGCCGACCTTGCCTGGCGTGGCCGTGAAAGCGAAACCCGCCATGTAGGCCAGAAGGTTGGCCGATGCTGGCACGCGGTGCCCGCTCCAACGGAGCAGCAGATGCCAGCGCAGGAAGCGGATGAGATAGCTGAGCAGCGCCGCCAGCAGCATCGGTGGGAGGGCGTCCCACAGCAATGCCAGGCCGGAAAACACCTGCTTGCGACTGTCCGCCCAGACCAGCGCGGCCAGGTAGAGCAGGGTGATCAGCGCGAAGGCATGGAGGGCGTGCCTGGTCCGCATGCGTGTCTTCTCAGCGGAACGACAGGTACTTGTGCCCGAGATAGCTGGTGAACACCGGGACGACGATGCCGACGGCGTGTGCAAGCTCCTTGGCATAGCGTGTGATGCCCAGCGCGGGCAGGGCGTAGTAGGCCAGACCCATGCTGATCAGCCAGGTCTGCGCCACGGCCACGATGTTCACGAGACAGAAGAAGAGCACCGAGCGGTGCAGGGTCTGTTGGCTGTCCCTGAACACGAACATCCTGGCCAGGATGAAGGCTGTGACCATGCCGGTGAGGTAGGCCACGATGACGGCCGTCGAGAAATCCAGCCACCGGCTGTAGAGAAGGCGGCTGCCGAAATTGGCGGCAGCTGCGACTCCTCCGGTGAATAGGAAGGTCAGGAACTGGCGGGACAGGAAAGGGCTGCTCATGCCGTGGCTTGTCGTGCCATGTTCCGGCCGAAGCCGATGCTTTCGGAAATGCCGCGGTCTTCCGGGTAGTAGTACGACGTGTCGGCCACCCACAACCCTTGCACCGGCAGCGCGACGGGCGGCAGCTTGTCCAGGTATTCGGGATCGCAGATCGGCTGGGCATGCCGGTAGCGGCTGGCGCGCATGTCGATGAAGTCGTCGTCCGTCAGCGCCGGATTGATCTTGCGCAGGTAGCGGCGCACCTTGTCGAGGAAGACCGTGTCCGCATCGGCGAACTTGGGGTGCTCGCCCGGCATGTAGAACGGCACATAGACGACGTGCTCATCGAGCGGACGCAGGTTGGTGTACTCCACGACGCCGGGGATGTCCATCTCCGGATCGTTCGTGTTCAGCCAGAAGTTGTCGGTGACCGGCTTGCGCAGCTTTGCGATCACGCACACCACGGCGATGTTCTTGAGCGCCTGGAACTTCGCCAGCACATCCGGCGGCAGGTCCGGCATCAGGCGCGGCACGTAGGGCAGCGGGACGGTGCTGATGACGCGGTCGAAGGTCTCGGTGCCTGCCGGGGTCTGCAGGCCTGTGACCCTTCCCTGGTCGATCAACACCTTCTGCACGGGCGCACGCAGCCGGATCTCGCCGCCACGCGTCTCGATGGCCTGCTTCATCGCCTGCAGCAGCGTGTTGGAGCCGCCTTCGAGGTAACCCAGCTTCTCGCGGAACAGGCTGTAGCGCGAGCGTCCGATGCGGCGGATGCGGCTCCAGATCCAAGCCGCCGACAGGCCGCTCGTGTACTCGTAGAACTTGAGCTCGAACAGCTTGCGCCACAGCACGTCGTAGGCTTCCTTGCCCACCCAGCGCCGAATCCACCCCGTGGCCTCCACGTTGTCCAGCGGCCGCCAGTCGTCCCGCTTGGTCGACAGGAAGGCGTGCAGGCCGTAGCGGAATTTCGCCACCAGGCCCAGACCGCGAAAGCGCAGCAGCGCGACTGGGTTGCCCCAGGGCTGCAGGCGGTTCTGGTACCAGTAACCCATGCGGGTCTCGGTCCAGCGCATCTTGGACGCCAGGCCCAGTTCGTCGAGCACCTGCAGGAACGCATGGTCCGAGATGCAGTGGAAGTGGTAGTAGCGCTCGATCTCCAGGCCCGAGAAGTCGAAGCTGGCCGTCATGCCGCCGACGCGGTCGTCGGCTTCGAACACCACAGGGGTATGGCCGTCCAGCGCCAGTTGGTAGGCCACGGCCAGGCCCATGGGGCCAGCACCCAGCACGGCGATGCGTTGACGCGGTTCAGCCATGCTCAGAACTCCAGCGCCACTTGGCTGTAGCGCGGATCGCGGAAGGTCTCGTCGACGGCTTGCTGAAACGGTGTCGAGCGCACGCCAAAGATACCTGGCCAGTCGATGACTTCGAACTCGTCTTTTGCGCTGAGCGCCGCGAGTTGCTGGGTCGTGAATGGAGGGTTCTTGTCGAACAGCCCCCAGGTCCACAGGAGTGCATAAAACAGGGCATAGGGAATGCGGATGATGGGCGTGCGCGTGCCGGTGCTGCGCTTGATCTGCCGGATGATGTCGATGTAGTCGACTTTTTCATGGCCGGAGATATTGAACGTGCCCAGATGGCTGGCGTTCTCGATGCAGCTGATGATGACGTTGCAGAAGTCGCCGACATACAGCGGCTGGCGCATGTAGCGGCCGCTGCCGGGGATCGGGAACACCGGCACGCGCTGCATGAAGCGCGACAGCCAGCCCAGGTGCTTGCGGTCGAACCATCCGAACATCAGCGTCGGGCGCAGGATGGGGCAGGCGATGCCACTGTCCAGCACCACCTTTTCCTGGTCCTTCTTGGTCCTGGTGTAGAAGTCGTCCGCCACGGATTCCACGACGGACGAACTGATGTGCACGAGCCGTGGTACCTGGTGCGTGCGGATGGCCTGCAGGATGTGCCGGGTGGCGTCCACGTTGTTGCGCACGAACTCCTGGTAGTCGTTGCCGCCGATCTGGGCTTGCAGCATCACGACGGCAGCGGCGCCTTCGAAGTGCCCGGCCCAGCCACCTGGTTCGGCCAGGTCGGCGTATTCCACCGTGATGTCCGGTTGCACCTTGCGCAGGACGTCCAGGTTGTTGCGGTGCTTGTCTAGCACGACGATCTGCGTGTACCCCTTGTTCTTCAGGCGGGCCACGAGGTTCTGCCCGACCAGCCCGGCACCGCCCGGAAGCACGATCTTCGACGCCTTGGAGACTTGCATTCGATCTCTTTCTTGGATGGGGACTAGATGTTCAAGCGGTTGAAGACCACGGCAGGCAACAGGCGGATCACCAGCATGATCAGTGCCCACTTGGCCGGTGCGTAGACGACCGGCTTGCCCTGCTGCACACCGCGCACGATGCATTGCGCCACATCCTCCGCCGATGCCATGCGCGTGCCGGCCTGCTGCAGGTGCGCGGTCATGGGCGTGTCAGTCGGCCCCGGTTTGATCAGCACGATCCGGACCCCGCTGCCCGCCATCCGGTGTTGCAGTCCCTGGGCGTAGCGCGTCACCAGCCCTTTGGCCGCGCCGTACACGTAGTTGGACTTGCGGCCGCGGTCACCGGCCACGGAGCCGATGATGGCCAGGGTGCCTTTGCCAGCCTTCTGCATGTGGCCGGCGAATGCTTCGGCAAACAACATGGGCGAGGTGCCGTTGACCTCCAGCGCCGTGCGGCAGGCGCTCAGGTCGGTCTCGCACTGCTGCTGGTCGGGCAGCGACCCATGGGCGATCAGCACCAGGTCGACGGGCGAAGCCGCGTTCAGCGATGCCGCCAACCGGTCGATGGCCGTCGCGTCGTGAAAATCGGCTTCGACGCTGGTGATGTTGGCGCGCGGTGCGCGGACGCGCAGATCCTGCGCGACCCGCTCTGTCTTGGCCTGGTCCCGTCCCACCAGAACCATTTCCGCGGGCGCACCGGCGGCCCAGAGCCGTGCGCATTGCTCGGCGATGGCCGATGTGGCACCGATGATCACAATCTTCTGGGGCGAGGTGGTCACGTCAGGCATCCATGAGTCGTCGGGACATGGCCGACGACATGCCGGGGTCCCTGTGTTGGAGAAATTCGGACAGCGCAGGGTAGCCGGCCTCGAACAGCCGGCGCGGCATGCGCGCATCCTTGGCGAGGTAGATGCGCCCACCGGCCTGCGCGACGATGGCATCGAGGCGTTCGAACAAGGCCTCGGTGCGTGCGCCGTTGTTGGGGAAGTCCAGTGCCAGCGTGACGCCTGGCTGCGGGAAGCTGAGCAAGCCTGGGGCCGCGCGGTTGCCGAACGTCTTCAGCACCGCAAGAAAGGAGCCGCTGCCCGCGCTGGAAATGCTGTCGAGGATGGCCTGGATCGCCTCTTTGCCCTGTTCCCTTGGCACCACGCATTGGTACTGGTAGAAGCCCCGGGGGCCGTAGACGCGGTTCCATTCGAGCAGGTTGTCGAGCGGATAGAAAAACGGCTCGTAGTGCGACAGGGCACGTCCGGCTGTCCACTTGCCCGCGTGGAAGTAGGCGGTGTTCAGGGCTTGCAGCGTCCACCGGTTGACGGGGGACAGCGGTGGCGTCAGCGGCACGGTCCTCGACCGTTTCGGGGGCAACGGTCCTTGCGCGGCGTCGCAGTGGTTGCCCCGCATGAACAATCCGCGCGTGTTCGCGCCCGACAGGCAGTCCACCCATGAGACGGTGTACTCCCAGTCCTTCTCGGAGGCGTCGGCCAGTGCGAAGAATTCGTCGAGATCCCGGTAGGGAATCTTCTCGGTGTCCAACCAGGGGCCGGCGACCTGCCGCAGCTGGATCTCTGCCTGCAGGATCAGCCCGGTGAGGCCGATGCCGCCCACGGTGGCGGCGAACGTTGGCTGGTTGTGGTGCGGGCCGCAGTCAACGGTTTCGCCGTCGGTCCGCAGCAAGGAGATCGCCTGCACGTGGTCGCCGAACGAGCCGAGGACATGGTGGTTCTTGCCATGCACATCGTTGGCGATGGCCCCACCGACGGTCACGAACTGTGTTCCAGGGGTCACGGGCAGCATCCATCCACGCGGAACGACCAGCCGCTGGATGTCCCGCAGCAACACCCCGGCCTCGCACACCAGCCGGCCGCTGGCCTGGTCGAAATGGATGAAGCGGCCGAGGCCACGGGTCAGCCACAGTGTTCCGCCTGGGTTGAGGCAGGCGTCACCGTAGCTGCGGCCCATGCCGTGTGCGATCCCGGGGCGTGTACCTGACAGGGTGTGTGCCACCAGCGTCCGGTCGTGGAGCGCCATGACGGCGTGCTCCTCCGACGTCAGGCGACCCCAGGAACGTACAGTTACCACGGCAAGCCGACCGAGCCGGCGTAGAGAACGGCGGCGAACAGCGCGCCGCACACGAGGCTCGCACGGTCCTTGATCGCGAACACCAGCGGATCGTCGTGCATCTTGCCGCGGTGAGCCTGCATCCAGATCCAGCTGACCCAGAACAGCATGATCGGCACGGCGCCCCATACCATTTCAGGTCTGGTGTACAACTGGATCACGGCGTCGCTGTTCAGGTACAGCGCCAACACCAGCACAGCGGCGTAGCCCGAGACGATGCCCATGGTCTGGATCAGCGGGGCATCGGCCGTGCGGTAGCCACGGCCATGGGCACCGCCCTTGCCGTTCAGCATCTGCACCTCGAGTTCCGCGTAGCGCTTGACGAATGCGAGCGAGAGGAACAGAAAGACGGAGAACGCCAGCAGCCAGAACGACAGGTTGTGTCCGGCCGCCGCGGCGCCGGCAACGATGCGCAGGGTGTAGAGGACGGCCAGCGTCAGGCAGTCGACCAGCACAAGACGCTTCAAGACCCAGGAGTAGGCGCAGGTCAGGATGAAGTAGACCGTGAGCCAGGCCAGGAAGTGACCCGGCAGCAGTGCCCCGGTTCCGAGCCCCACAGCCAGCAGGACGGGGGCGAACACGGCGCCCTTCCATGCCGCGATGGCGCCCGATGCGAATGGCCTGAAGCGCTTGCGCGGGTGGATGCGGTCGCTCTCGAGATCAAGCAGGTCATTGGCGATGTAGACGGATGACGCGCACACCGAGAACGCCACGAACGCCACGGCCAGCGACAGCCATGCATCGACGTTGCCAATGTCGTGCGACGCCAGCAGCGATACGAACAGCAACAGATTCTTCAGCCACTGCTGCAGCCGCAGCGCCCGGCGCCATGCCGAGATGCCTGCGGAGGGGCGCGGGAACGTCTGCTCAACTTCGCATTCAGCACGCGCTTGCTCGGTCAGGCTGGGTGCACCATTGACGACGACGGCCCGGCGTGCGTGCTTCCAGACGGCGAGGTCTGTACTGGAGTTGCCGGCATAGTCGAAACCGCGTTCGCCAAGCCGGTCCACCAGCGCCTGCGCTTTGCGGGCGCCGGCGATGTTGGCGATGCCGTCACTGGCGATGACCTCATCGAAAATACGGAGGTGTTCTGCGATGCGAGCCGCAATCCGCTGGTCCGAGGCAGTGCACAGGATGAGCGAGCGACCTGCTGCGCGTTGCTGGGTCAGCCACTCCAGCAGCTCCTGGTTGTAGGGCAGGGTCTCCGGATCGAACGACGTGCGGGATGCCAGTTCGCGTTTCAATGCGGCCTTGCCTTGCGAGAGCCAGAATGGAAACCGCAGAACGTCCAGTGGCTGGTCTCGGAGCACCTTGAGTGCTGACTCGTGAAGCATGTCCGTGTGGATCAGCGTTCCGTCGAGATCCACCACGAGCGGGTATGGGTGCAAAGCTATTCCTGGTGAACGCAGACTCGGAGCCGGATGCGCGGCTCTGTGGCGAGCCGGCGATTCTAGTCAAGGGCAAAGTGCGTTCCGTGATGCAGCATGCCTTGTGACGGGATGTTACGGAGAGCCGATCGGCCCGGTCTTGCCACGCAAGGCGTCACGCAATCCCATGGACATGTTCTTGAGATAAATGCGTCGAGGTTCCAGCAGCAGCAAGGTGCTGAAGAACTTGAGCACCAGCCGCGGGACATCCTGTGCGATCCAGACGGCTGGCGTCTCCTTGCGCGCATAGAGCAGCACGCGGTTGCGCATTATGTAGTACAGGCGCGTGGGCGAGTGGACCTTGATTCCGCCGCCGACGAACCGGGACGGGCGAACGGCATCGCCGATGCTGTGCAGCATCTCGGCGTCGCAGATGCCGTACAGCGCCATGCCGTGGTACCTGGCGCGAAAGCACCATTCCAGGTCCACGTTGTCGATGAAGAGGGCTTCGTCCATGGGGCCGACTGCATCCAGGGCGGCCAGCGAGAGCAAGGTGCCCGATGAAATGAGGAAGTCGCACGGCACCTTCTGTCCCGGGCCTCCCATCAACTTGGTGCTGAAGGGAAACCCGATCCTGACGAATGGTGCGACATACCCGGTGCGCCGGTCGCGAAACTGGGGGCCGACGGCGGCCACCGGCCTGTCGCGGTTCAGCTCCTGCCACGCGGCCTGAAGGGTAGCCACCATCCCATCGCCGGGCTCGCTGTCCTGGTCCAGCAGCAGCAGATGGCTGTAGCCGCTGGACCGCGCATAGTCCGCTGCGCGGTTCATCGCTGCGGCCAGCCCGATGTTGGCGGGGGAACGGATGACGGTGGCGCGCGGCTCGATCTCGCGGAAGAAGCTGGAGAGCTCCGGGTCTTGCGTGCCGTTGTCGAAGATCAGCACACGCCCGACCTGCGATTGCACACTTTCGACCACCCGGCGAAGCATGGGCACCTGCGGACGATAAGTGATGATCGCCGCACATGTGTCCGAGGTCGCCGCGGGTGCTGGCCGGCTCATCCGCGGAGTCTCGACAGGTCGCTGAGCGCCGAGTAGGCGCCATTGGAAAAGCGTTTATAGCGGCCACTTGCGTACTCGGCCAGGACTGCGGCGCTCCGCGCCAGAAGCCTGTCGGGCAGGTGCGCCCGCATCTGCGCATGCCGGTGTCGCTGCAGCAGCGTATGCATGGCCGGCGCACTCAGGTGGATGTTTCCCGCAAGGACTTGATCCTGCAACGACTGGGTCCGCCTGAGCATGCGCGCCATGAAGTCAGCCCGGGAGATTCCGCCTCCGGTCAGCCGCTCGATGAATCCCCGGTGCCGGGCTCCCACCTGGTTGTTTCCGTGCTGCCGGTAGTCGATCGTTGCCGCCTCCAGGCAGTCAACGCGTCCCTGGGTCGACGCCAGCATCGCCAACCACTCGTCATGGATCCAGCCGTCCGGGACCTGGAAGCCGCGGGCGATGACGCTGCGCCGGATGGCCATGGTCGCGCCAGTGGCCACGTTTCTCTTGATCAGCACTTCGAAGGCGTCGCCCCGGTGCAGCGCTGCGATCTCGTCGCGGCTGACCTCGAAGGCTCCGAACAGCGTTCTTTGCAGAGAGCGGCCATTCTGATCGACAAGGTCTGCATCGCTGTGCAGCATCAACAGCTCAGGGCGCCGCTCAAATTGCTCGGCGACAAGCTGCACTTTGTCGCTGTGCCAGACGTCGTCCTGGTCGCAAAGAAAGACCAGGTCGCCTCGGGCAGCCAGCAGGGCCTGGCTGAAATTCCGGACGTAGCCGAGGTTTGACGCGTTCCTGTGAAAAGACACCGCCACCCCGGCCTCGCGGGCCTGTTGCGCGAAGGTCTCCAGCAATTGCCAGGTGCCGTCCGTCGAAGCATCGTCAAAGGCCACGATTTCGCTGGGGCGCCGCTGTTGCGTCAGCAGGCTGTCCAACTGCTCACGCAGGTAGCATGCACCTTGGTAGGTGCATAGGGCGACCGAGATCGACAACGGGGGCGCAGGGGGCTGCATGGCCGCAGCGGAACTCAATGCGCCCCCCCGGAGTTGCCGCGATCACGCACCAGCAACGACCGGTAGCGCCAGAACGCGGGCGAGAGCCAGACGCGTGCCAGGCTGGCAAAGTGCCAGCGCAGATGGCGCCGGTCCTTGCGGCTGGCGCGGCGTGCGTCGTGCTGCACCTGCAAGGATTCGCCGATGCGGATCTGCCACCCCGCCAGCCGGAGGCGCGCGCAGATGTCGAAGTCTTCTCCGTACATGAAGTAGCGGTCATCGAAACCCTGGACTTGCTGGTAGGCCTGCTTGCGCAGGAGCATGAACATGCCGGCGATCCAGGCTGGCCGTGCCGGTGCCTGGTAGTTCGCCCGGTTGCGGGTCAGGATTTCGCAGGGCGTCAGAAGCGCCCGGTGCGGCTCGGGGCCGCAGTGGCGACTGCCGGGTTCGACGATGCGCGGTGCAAGGACACCATCGCGCGCCTGTGCCTGTGCCAACAGGGCCCCCAGGACGTCCGTCTCGATGCAGATGTCAGGATTCAACACCAGGAACCATGGCGATCGGCAGGCGGCGAATGCTGCGTTGTGGTTGGCGCCGAAGCCTTGTGGGCGCGGGTTGCGGATGGTTTCGACCGGAAGGCGCCAAGCGTGGCCGGCGCTTGGTGCGGGCTCGGGAATGTTCGTTGTCAGCACGACTTTGTCGATCCATTGCGCGCAGTGCTGCGCCAGCTGTTCGATCAGCTGGATGGCTAGCACCTGTTGTCCGTGGCTGACAATGGAGACGGTGATCGGGCGGCTTGGGGCGGCTTGCATGTTCTAATTTCGTGGGGAATTCTAGATTCCCGCTCCCATGGTCTTCCTCGTCGTCTTCAGCTTTATCATCTCCGCCCTCGCGGCCTACGTCGTCATCCGGCTCGCGCGCCGCCACGCGCGCCAGTACGCGCACGACATGCCGCAGCGCTTCCACCGCGGCCATATCCCCCGCAT
>DATLHT010000327.1:0-6720 GCA_035539795.1 Burkholderiaceae bacterium | reverse complement strand
GTAGGGAATCGAACCGGCCTGCTCCGTGGCACGGCGCCACTTCTGGTCCTTACCCACATCCTGGACGGCCTTCCACAACTGCTCGACCATTGCCGGCGGCATCTTGGAAGGAGCAAAGATACCGCTCCAGCCGGTGATCTTCTCCATGTCCTGCACGCCGGCTTCACGGGCGGTCGGGACATTCGGCAGATCCTTGATGCGTTCTGGCGTGGTGATGAACATGGCGCGCAGGTCGCCATGCTTGATCAGCTGCATGAACGGTCCGATACTGCCGCACGCAAAATCCACCTGCCCGGCCATCAGCGCGGCCGTGGCCTCGCCCGTACCCTTGAAGGGGATCTGCTGCGGTGAGTTGGCGCCCAGCTTGAGGATGTCGAACAGCAGGCGCGGGCCCATGTCGTTAGTGGTCGCCACGCCGGCCGTGGCGAAGTTCATCGACTTGCCCTTCTCCTTCAAGCCCTTCAGGAACTGCTCGGAGTTGGTGTACGGCGAGTTGGCCTTGACCATGCAGCCGTACGGGTTCAATTCGAGCATGCCGACGAAGGTGAAGTCATCCCATTTGTACTTGGTATTCGACGGAGCCACCGCAGGGAGAATCGCCTGGGACCCGGTGCGTGCCAGCAGCAGCGTGTAGCCATCGGGCGGCGACTGCAGCACCAGTTGCGAGCCGATGATGCCGCTCGCGCCGGGCTTGTTCTGCACCACCACGGGCTGGCCGAGGTAAGTCTGGGCAACGGCCGCAAAGTTGCGCGCGGCGAGGTCGGAATCGCCGCCCGCGCTGTACGGCGCGATCAGGGTAATGGGACGGGACGGATACTTGTCCTGGGCCAGCGCCTGGGTCACAGGAACGGCGGCCAGGCATGCTACGAGCAAAGCACTGAGTTTACTGCGCATCATATTGTCTCCTCTACGGGGTACGGCATGCCATATGACATGCCGTGTTGTCGACGCCGCTGTGTCGAAAACTACCTCTTGGCGGGATTGGCGTCGTGTCGAATAACCATCACGCAATCCACCCCGACAGGTCCGTCCGGACCCACCAGAACCGGATTGAGATCAAGCTCCTCTAACTGATCCTCCATCTCGGCTGCCCAGCGCGACAGGCTGGCCAGCAGGTTGCAAATCCGTGCGCGATCCACGGCGGGCTTGCCGCGCACCCCATCCAGCAAGGCCCCCATGCGCAGCTCACCGAGCATGCGGGCCGCTTCATCCTCGGCGAACGGCGCGCGGCGGAACACCACGTCGCGCATCACCTCCACCAGCACGCCCCCGCTGCCAACCATGACGATCATGCCGAACGACGGGTCGCGCTTGACGCCAACCACCAGTTCGACATGGCCGCCCGCCAGCGGCTGCACCAGCACGCCATCGACCTTGGCCTCAGGGCAGTGCCGCGCGGCATTCGCTAGGATGCTGCGGTAACCAGCGCGGATCGCAGCTTCATCGTTGAGGTTCAGCAGCACGCCGCCGATATCGCTCTTATGCGTGATAGCAGTCGATTCGATCTTGAGTGCCACGCCCTTGCCGAATTTATGCCACAGCGCCACGGCATGGTCCTCGCTCGTGGCCAGCGCGACCGGCGCCATGGGAATGCCGGCATCCTTGAGCAGGCTGACGCCCTGTACGCTCGGCACCACGCCGTCAGGCAGACGCGGCATTGTCCGCACGGTGCCCGCGACTTGCGGGGCACGCTGCTGCCAACGACGCTGCGCCTCGCCATGACGCACCAGTGCAGCAGCCGCATCGACCGCGCGCTCGCCGGCTTGGAATACCGGAATGCCTGCTGCCGCCAGCTTGCGCACCGCCTCTTCCGGCGCCGCCACCCAGCACACCAGGCACGGCTTGGTGGCCTTGCGGCAAGTCTCGGTGAGAATCTCGACGAGCACGTCCACATAGGCATGCATCAGTTGCAGCCAGACGATGCCAACGTGAATATTCGGATCGTCGAGCAGTGTTAGCACCGACTCGCGCAGCAGCTCTGGCTCGCCGACGAACTGGCCGGTGACGTCGACCGGATTACCTGCCGCGCCAAACGCCGGCAGCAGATCGACCAGCCGCTGGCGGATCGCATCGGTGACCGGCGGCACCGCCAATCCGACCTCTTCCGCGCGGTCGGCCATCATCACGCCCGCACCGCCCGATTGCGTGGCGATACCAAGACCATTGCCCTGTGGCAGTGGACAGGCCGCCAGCGCCTGCGCCATATCGAGCAGTTGCTCTTCATTGCGCGCGCGGATCACGCCGTACTGCCGGATGACGGCATCGAACACAGCGTCCTCGCCCGCCATCGAACCAGTGTGCGACGCCGCCGCACGCGCGCCGGCAGCCATGCGGCCGACCTTGGTGAGCACCAGCGGCTTGCCGAGTTCCTGGCAGCGCTTGGCCAGACGGATCAGCGCCTCGCCATCGCGCACGCCTTCGAGGTAGCCCGCGGCCACCTTGATGCGCGGATCCTCGATCACCGTCAGCATCAGATCGGCGAAGCCGACATCCGCTTCATTGCCGGTGTTGATGAAGTAACCGAGACCCAGACCGCGCTGACGCGCAAGCGCGGCAATCGCCGTGCCGAACGCGCCGGACTGCGTGACGAAAGCGATCGGGCCGGACTGCGTTTCGCGGTCGGCATACTGGCTGAAGGTGGCGTAGACGTTTTCAAATGCGTTGATGAAACCGAGGCAGTTCGGCCCGCACAGCGGCATGCCATAGCCACGCGCGGCAGCCACCATCTCGGCTTCCATGGCCTTGCCGGCTTCACCCATTTCGCCGAAGCCGGAGCTGAACACCACCACCGAGCGCGTACCCCGCCGGCCCAGTTCGTGGATGGTGGCGAGCACGTCCTGCGCGGGTAGCGCGACGATGGCGAGGTCAGGCGCGTCGGGCAGCGCGGCGATGCTGGTGTAGCAGGTCAGGCCATGCATTTCCGTATAGCGCGGATTGATCGGCCAGATCTTGCCGCGATAGCCCTTCTCCAGCAGGTGCTTGAGCGGCCGGCCGCTGACCTTGCCGAACTGCGATGAAGCGCCGACGATGGCAATCGACTGCGGGTTGACGAGACAGGTCAGCGCGCTGCGCATGGTGTGTGTTGGCTCATGATGCGCCGGCCCGTTCATGCGTTGCCCTCCGTGGATGTGAAAGCCTGGATGCCGGTCTGGGCGCGGCCCAGCACCAGCGCGTGCACGTCGTGCGTGCCTTCGAGCGTATTGACGGTTTCGAGGTTCATCAGGTGACGGATCACATGGTATTCGTCGCTGATGCCGTTGCCGCCGTGCATATCGCGCGCCATGCGGGCGATGTCGAGCGCCTTGCCGGCGCAGTTGCGCTTGAGCAGCGACACGGCCTCGGGGGCGGCTTGTCCTGTGTCGCGCAGGCGGCTCAGGTGCAGGCAGCCAAGCAGGCCGAGCGTAATCTCGGTCTGCATATCGGCCAGCTTCTTCTGGATCAGCTGGTTGGCCGCCAGCGGCCGGCCGAACTGCTTGCGTTCCAGCGTGTACTGGCGCGCCGCATGCCAGCAGAACTCCGCCGCGCCCATCGCGCCCCAGCAGATGCCGAAACGCGCATTGTTCAGGCACGCAAACGGCGCCTTGAGGCCCACGCCGTTCGGCAGTACGTTCTCGTCCGGCACAAACACATCGTCCATGAAGATCTGCCCGGTGGGCGAAGCACGCACCGAGAACTTGCCTTCGATCTTGGCCGTCGCCAATCCTTGCATGCCGCGCTCGAGGATGAAGCCGCGCACGGTGTTGGCATCGTCCTTGGCCCACACCACCATCAGGTCGGCAATCGGCGCATGCGTGATCCAGGTCTTGGCACCCGTCAGACGATAGCCGCCGTCCACGCGCACGGCGCGCGAGCCCATGCGACCGGGATCGGAACCATGATCCGGCTCGGTCAGCCCGAAGCAGCCCAGCAGTTCGGCGCGCGCCATGCGCGGCAGGTATTTCTCGCGCTGCTCCTCGGAGCCGAACAGGTAGATCGGCATCATCGACAGTGTGGTCTGCACGCCGAGCGCCGAGCGATAGGCCGTATCCACGCGCTCGAACTCGCGTGCGATCAAGCCGTAGGCCACGTAGCCCACACCGGCGCAGCCATAGCCCTTGAGCGGCGCGCCGAGAAACCCGAGATCGGCCATCTCCTGCATGATCTCGATGTCGAACGATTCATTGCGGTTCGCCATCAGGATGCGCGGCATAAGCTGCCCCTGGGCATAGTCGCGCGCCGCATCGCGGATCATGCGCTCTTCTTCGGTGAGCGCTGCATCAAGGCAGAATGGATCCTGCCAGTCGAACGGCACGCCGTGCATGCCGGCGCGCGTGAGTTCTGGGTTGGTGGCGGGCGCATTCATGGTCATGTCGCCTCCGCTCAGCGGCTGGCGCAGTTTTCGAGAACCACGGCAATGCCCTGGCCGACGCCGATGCACATGGAGACCACGGCATAGCGGCCCTGCGTGCGTTCCAGCTGACGCGCGGCGGTGAGTGCGAGACGCGCACCCGAGGCCCCGAGCGGATGGCCGAGCGCCACCGCGCCGCCATTCGGATTGACGCGCGGATCGTCATCGCGCAGCTTGAGCGCGCGGGTGCAGGCCAGCGCCTGCGCGGCGAACGCTTCGTTGATCTCGATCACGTCCATCTGCTCGAGCGTCAGGCCCGCGCGCTCGAGCGCTTTCTGGATCGCCGGCACCGGGCCAATGCCCATGATGCGCGGCTCCACGCCGACCACCGCGCTCGACACGATGCGCGCCATCGGCTTGAGTCCGGCACGCTCGCCCGCAGCCTGCGAACCAACCAGCAGCGCCACGGCGCCATCGTTGAGGCCCGAGGCATTGCCAGCAGTGGTGACGCCGCCCTGGTGGATGGCCGGCAGCTTGCCGAGCGCTTCCATGGTGGTGGCGCGCGGGAATTCATCTCGGGCCACGACAGTCGGCTCTTTCGCGCCCTTGGCCTGGATGGTCACCGGCACGATCTCGTCCTTGAAGAAGCCGGCTTCCAGCGCAGCCTGGTACTTGTCCTGCGAAGCCTTGGCAAACGCGTCCACCGCCTCGCGCGACAGCTCGTACTGCTGGGCCAGGTTATCGGCAGTCTGCGGCATGGAGTCCGCGCCGAATTCCTTTTCGATCTTCGGATTGGGGAAGCGTGCGCCCACGGCCGAATCGAAGACGCGCATGTCGCGGCTATAAGGTTTATCAGCTTTCGCCATGACGAAGGCCGAGCGGCTCATGCTCTCGACGCCGCCGGACAGCATCATCTCGCCCTCGCCCACGGTGATGGCGTGCGCCGCCGATATCAGCGCGCCCAGGCCGCTGCCGCAGTTGCGCTGAACCACGGTGCCGCCCAGTTCCACCGGTAGGCCGGCCAGCAGCACAGCGTGACGCGCCACGCAGCGGCTGTCCTCGCCGGCCTGGTTTGCGCAGCCGACGATTACGTCATCAAGCGTCTTGGCATCTACGCCGGTCTGCTCGATCAGCGCCTTGAAGGTGTAGGCCAGCAGATCGTCGGGGCGCACGGGTGCCAGGCCGCCGGCATTCTTGCCAAAAGGGGTACGCAGGCCTGCGTAGAGGTAAGCGTTCAACATATCGGTGTCTCTCCAGTCTTGTGTCCTTGCTGGAAGCCTTGGCTTCCTTCATCGGGACGCGATCGACATTGGCCTGCACAGTGCGCCGCCATGTGGATCGCGTTACATCCTCATGGCGTTTATTCGCCTGCCTTCATGCTGAGGCCCAGCGCAGCGCGCCGTGCGAACCAGACATTGGGGCGGTAGCGGGGATCGCGGAAGCTGTCGTACAGCCCGTCGAGCACCGCCGCCATGCGCCCAACCCCGAGCGTGTCCGCAAAGCCCAGCGGGCCGTGCGGATACGCGAGTCCGAGCGTGACGGCGCGGTCGATGTCTTCCGCCGAAGCCGTACGCGATTGCGCGAGTGCGGCACCGATACTCACGATCATGGCCACAATCCGCTGTGCGATAAAGCCCGGACTATCCCGCATGACCGTCACCGGCACGCCGTCCTTGGCAAGGATGCCGTGCGCAGCATCGCGCCATTGCGGCGCGGTGACGCACGTGGTCATCACCGTGCGGCGCGTGGCGAGCCCGAACAGCGTGTCGATGGCGACCGTGCGCTCCGGATCGAGACCTTCGGCAGCCGCACTGCGCGAGGCATCGCGGCCCAGCGGCGTGACGACGCAGAGCGCTTGAGCCGAAGGTGCAGTACCGTCTTCGACGCGCACGCCAAGCCGCGACAAGAGTTCCACGACCGCGGCGCGCTCCTGCGGCAGCGCATGGCTGACCCACACCGGCACATCGGGCGCGGCCGGGGCAGGCGCCTCTTCGGGCTGCGCAGCACCCTCGCCATAGCCATAGAACCCTTCACCCGTCTTGCGGCCGAGCATGCCGCCCTTGACGCGCATTTCCATCATCAGCGCCGGGCGATAGCGCGGTTCCTGGTAAAACTGGTTGTAGATCGCATCCGTGGCCGGGTGATTGACGTCGAGCCCGATCAGGTCAAGCAGTTCGAACGGCCCCATGCGGAAACCAGCGGTATCGCGCATGACGCGGTCCACATCGGCAAACGTGGCCGCGCCTTCCGCCACCACGTTCACGGCTTCGAGCGTGAAGCCGCGGCCCACCTGGTTGACGAGGAAGCCCGGCGTATCTTTTACACGCACCACTTCCTTCTTGATCGAGCGTGCGGCCTGCATCAGCGTGTCGCCCACTTCTGGCGCAGTCTTC
>DATLHT010000326.1:0-7806 GCA_035539795.1 Burkholderiaceae bacterium | reverse complement strand
CGCGGCCGGCGTGATTGACGATAAAGCCCGGCATGTCCTTGCAGCGGACCGGCGTATGGCCAAGGCGGCGCGACAGTTCCATCAGCGCATCGCCGACGGCCGGTGCGGTGCGCAGGCCGTCGATGACTTCCACCACTTTCATCAGCGGGACCGGATTGAAGAAGTGGTAGCCGGCCACGCGTTCCGGATGCTGGCAGGCGGTGGCGATGGCGGTAATCGACAGCGACGAGGTATTCGACGCCAGGATCGCGTCGGCCCGGAGAATGGCCTCGAGCTTCACGAACAGCTCGCGCTTCACTTCCAGCTTTTCGACGATGGCTTCCACCACCACGTCGCAATCCGCGAGGTCCTCGAGTGCGTTCGCCGCGAAGACGTTGGCCGTGGCGGCGCTGGCCTGTTCGGCCGTCATCTTGCCTTTAGCTGTCAGCTTGCCGAAAGTGTCCTGCAGGTAGCTACGGGCCGCATCGATGGCGGCGGCATTGGTGTCGAACAGGCGCACGCGCAGGCCGGCCTGCGCGGCGATCTGGGCGATACCGCGGCCCATCGCGCCAGTGCCGACGATGCCGAGGGTTTGAATCGAGGGAGATGTCATGACGAGGCTTTCTTCTGCATGGTTTTGGTTTGCGGATAAAATAGCACGATCGTGCGGAGGCTGCACCTGTTCTTTTTGCTGTGCAGCACGGACAATGACACCATCCGCATGGCACCATGCGTTGGCATCACACCGTGCCGCGATGCACATGGCGCATGATGGACAACTGGATAATCGTCGGTGGCCCGCTGGGCACGCCGGCGTCTCTGCCCTAGGGCACAGGAGGGACGATGCTTCAGCTGTGTGGTTTTTCGGCCAGCAACTATTACAACAAGGTCAAGCTGGCCATGCTGGTCAAGGATGTACCGTTTGAAGAGAAGCTGGTGTGGGTCGATCAGATCGATGCCGCGGCCTCGCCACTGGGCAAGGTACCGTACCTGATCACGCCGCAGGGCCCGCTGAGCGAGTCGGGCGTGATCATGGAATACCTCGAAGACCGCTTCCCGCAGTCCCCGCTGCTGCCCATCGATCCGTATGCCGCCGCCAAGGTGCGGGAACTGGTGACCTATCTCGAATTGCACCTCGAACTGGTGGTGCGTGAGCTCTACGCCGAAGCCTTTTTCGGCGGCAAGGTCAGCGATAATCTCAAGGCCCGCCAGAAACGCCTGGTGGAGCGCAATGTCGCGGCGTTTGCCAAGCTCGCGAAATTCTCGCCGTATCTGGCGGGCGAGATGTTTACCGTGGCGGATTGTGCCGCCATCGTGCATTTCCCGATCGTCAGCAACGCCTGCAAGATCATTTATGGCGAGGATCCGCTGGCCGATCTGCCTGTGGGCGACTACCTCAAGCGCATGGGCGAGTTACCTGCGGTGCAGAAGGTCAAGGCCGATCGCAAGGCCAACAACGAAGCCATGATGGCACGCGCCAAAGCGCGCTGAGTTCAGAGCGTCGCCAGACGCTGCAACGCCTGCTGCAGCGTCGCATCCTGCTTGGCAAAGCAGAAGCGCACGATGCCGGCATCCTGGGGCACGCTGTAGAACGCGGACACGGGGATGGCGGCCACGCCGATCTCGCGCGTCAGCCACATGGCAAACTCGTTTTCCGGCAACGCTGAGATGGCCGAATAGTCGACACACTGGAAGTAGGTGCCATCCGCAGGCAGCAGGCGGAACCGCGTGCTGGCCAGTCCGGCACGAAACAGGTCGCGCTTGTGCTGATAGAAGGCCGGCAGGTCGCGCCACGGCGCGGGGTCGGCCATGTAGCTGGCGAGCGCGTGCTGCATCGGCGTGTTGACGGTGAACACGTTGAACTGGTGCACCTTGCGGAACTCGTCCATCAGCGGCGCCGGCGCCGCCACATAACCTACCTTCCAGCCAGTGACATGATAGGTCTTGCCAAAGCTCGAGACCACGAAGCTGCGCACGGCAAGTTCCGGATAGCGCGCCACCGAGGCATGCTGCTGGCCGTCGTAGACCATGTGCTCGTACACCTCGTCCGACAGCACTACCACATCGGTGCCGTCGAGCAGGCGCGCGAGCTGGCGCATGTCGTCGTCGTGCCAGATCGTACCGGTCGGATTGTGCGGCGTATTGACAATCACCATGCGCGTGCGCGGCGACAGCGCGGCAGCCAGCGCATCGAACGGAATGCGGTAGTCGGGCGCGCTGAGACATACCGGCACCACGCGCCCGCCCGCCAGTTCGATGGCCGGGCGGTAGCTGTCGTAGCACGGCTCGAACACAATCACTTCATCGCCGGGATGCACGCAGCACAGGATGGCGGTGAGCAGGCCTTGCGTGGCGCCAGCGGTGATGGTGATCTCGCGGTTCCAGTCGTATTGCCGGCCGTACAGCGTTTCCATTTTCTCGCCAATGCGCTGGCGCAGCAGCGGAATGCCGGGCATCGGCGGATACTGGTTGTGGCCCGCCTGCATCGCCTCGGTGACGGCGGCCGTCAGGCGCGGATCGCAGTCGAAGTCGGGAAAGCCCTGGCCGAGGTTGACCGCCCCGGTTTCCGCGGCGAGCGCCGACATCACGGTGAAGATGGTCGTGCCGACACCTGGCAGGCGCGAGGGCGGCGGCGTGAAGGCGGCGCTGGCCGGATCTGTCGAACTGACCGTGCGGCTGGCGGAATCGGGGAGAGAGGCTGTGGACATGATGGCGCTCGGTGAGTCAAGTTCGGGCACGGTTCGAATGGCGTGGAGGTCCATGAGCACCGCGTGCCGTTATCGTAGCGGATTGCGGATCAGGCTGTCAGTGTCGCCTGCGCCACGAAATCTGCCGGCTTGAGCACTATCACGCCGGCTACCTGTGCCATGCGGCGGCGTAGCTTGAGCACGGCCTTATCTTTCGAGACCAGATAGCGCGCGGCCGCGGCCTGGGCCAGTTCGAGGAATTTCTGGTCGTCAGCGTCGCTGCAGCGGGGCAGGCGCGGCGCGTTCCCGGCGACCGGGTCGAGGACGCGCGTCACGGTATCGACCCACACCAGCACAGCATCGATATCGACCGCGAAGCGCGCGAATTGCGGATAGGCCAGCACGCGCCGCAGTTCCTCGCGACAGGATGGGCTGATCACGGCATCGAGCTGTCCTGCTGCGAGCGCAGTGCGGATGGGGCGGGCCAGTGGATCGTCGAATACCACGATGTCGACCCAGACGTTCGAGTCGAGCACCACACAGGGCCGCAGGGGTGTCGAAGGAGCGGTCACAGTCGGCAACGCGGGGTCGATCGGGATGGTCGTCGATGCAGTGGCCGATGGATCCGGTACCGGATCAGTCAGTGGGGCAGTCGGGGAAGCGGGCATTGGATACAATGGGGCCAATCAAGTTTCGTGATTCTGACATGCTCATCGTTCTCTCGCCCGCAAAATCGCTCGACTACACCACGCCTGCCACCACCAGCAAACATACCCTGCCCCAGTTCATCGACCGCTCCGCACAGCTGATCGAGGTGCTGCGGGGCTATTCGCCCGCACAGATCGGCTCCCTGATGAGCATTTCCGATCCGCTGGCCGTGCTCAATACCACTCGCTATGCCGAGTGGTCGCCGTCCTTCACAGCGCGCAACAGCAAGCAGGCGGTGCTGGCGTTCAACGGGGATGTGTACGACGGCCTCGATGCGGGCAGCCTGGCCGAGGACGGTCTGGCATTCGCGCAGCGGCGGGTGCGCATCCTGTCCGGCCTGTATGGTGTGCTGCGCCCGCTGGATCGCATGCAGCCGTATCGCCTGGAAATGGGGACGCGCCTGGCCAACCCGCATGGCAAGGACCTCTACAGCTTCTGGGGCGACGAGGTAACCGATGCGCTCAATGTCACGCTGAAGAAAGAGAAGGCCGATACGCTGGTCAACCTTGCCTCGGAGGAGTACTTCAAGGTTGTGCGGCCCAAGCGTCTGGCCGCACCCGTGATCACGCCGGTGTTCGAGGACTGGAAGGGCGGTCGCTACAAGATTATTTCGTTCTATGCCAAGCGTGCGCGCGGCCTGATGGCACGCTACGCGATTGACCGCCAGATCACCGATGTGCAGGCGCTGAAGGCTTTCGACAGCGATGGCTATCGCTTCACGCCCGAAGCCTCGGACGCGCAGCGCTGGGTCTTCCGGCGGCAACTCGAGGCAGCCTGAGGCACTCCGGGCAGCTTGATGATCGGCCGGGCCGTCATGCAGGCGCCCGGCCCGCAAGACAGCGATGGGCATTGACATACCGCGCCGCAGCGCAGGGGAGCCGCATGATTACCGTATCCAGTCGTTTCGATTCCGGTGCAATCGAGGTCGTGGCGTGTGAGCGCGCCGACGATATCCAACTGCGGCTCCGCGCCGATTCGCATGCCGAGTTTCGCCAGTGGTTCCACTTCCGCCTACAGGGGGTGCAGGGACGCGAGTGTCGCATCCGCCTGCTGAATGCCGGCGACTGTACCTATCCGGATGGCTGGGCCGACTATCGCACGGTGGCCAGCTACGACCGCGAGACCTGGTTCCGCATTCCCACCCAGTACGATGGGCGGGAATTGACCATGACGTTTACGCCCGAACACGACAGCCTGTGGCTGGCATACTTCGAGCCGTACTCGGAGGAGCGTCATCTCGACCTGCTCGGGCGCTGCCAGCGCCAGCCCGGCGTGCGGGCGCGCCATCTCGGCCATACGGTGGAGGGCCGCGACATCACAGCACTGACGATCGGCGAGCCGGCGCCGGGCCGCAAGCAGGTGTGGATCATCGCGCGCCAGCATCCAGGCGAGACCATGGCCGAATGGTTCTGCGAGGGCCTGCTCGAGCGCGTCACCGGGCAGGGCCAATGGCGTGACGATCCGGTGCGGCGCGTGCTGCTACAGCATGCGGTGCTGCATGTCGTGCCAAACATGAATCCCGACGGCGCGGCGCATGGCAACCTGCGGACCAATGCCATGGGCGCGAACCTCAACCGCGAGTGGATGGAACCCGATCCGGTGCGCAGCCCGGAAGTGCTCGTGGTACGCGATGCGATCCACGCTACCGGCTGCGACATGTTCTTCGATGTGCACGGCGATGAGGGCCTGCCGTATGTGTTCGTGGCCGGCAGCGAGATGCTGCCGGGCTTCACCGAGCGCCAGCGCCGCGAGCAGCAGCGATTCATCGAGGCGTTCTTGCGTGCCTCGCCGGATTTCCAGAATGTGGTGGGCTATCCGGCCGGCAAGTACAACGAGGATGCGCTGAAGCTGGCTTCCAAGTATATCGGGCACGCCTATGGCTGCCTGTCGCTGACGCTCGAGCTGCCATTCAAGGACAATGCCAATCTGCCGGATGCAGAGCGCGGCTGGAGTGCACAACGTAGCCGCCTGCTCGGGGTGGCCATGGTGCAGCCGATGCTGGAACAGCTGCTGGCGACGACCTCGACTGCTGCTGCCTCGCCGGCAGGGCGGGCGGCAGCTTCCTGAGGCCGTGCTTTATTTCATGAGGTGTTGCCTCGTTTCTTGAGGCTGTGCCTCAGCGGCTGGAGGACTGGTTCTTCTTGCTGCTGGCCGCGCTTTTCTTGGCGGTGGGTTTGGCGCTTGCCTTGCTGCCCGACTTGGCTGACTTGGCGCCAGCCTTGGCAGCCGGTTTGGCAGTGGCCTTCTTCCCTGTGGCTTTCTGGCGCGTTGCAGCGGCGCGGCTGGTTGCCTGCGGCGCCGGCCGGGCAGCTTCCGTGATCGTCACACCATCCGCGTCCAGCAACTCGTACGCCAACATCATGCCGTCCTTGTAGCCGCAGCGCACCTTGATCGGGACCCAGGTGTCGGCTGTCCCGCGGCGATGGCCTTCCGCGTCGAACATCACTATTTGGGAGACCGGCACCGCTTGCTTGACCGGCGAGAAGCGGCCTTCCCAAGGCTTGACCTCGGCCCGGTCCGCACGCAGCGCACCATTCGGTAGCTTGAGCGCATCAAAACTGGTGGAGCGGGGTACTACCCAGCTCGCGTGGGCAGCGCAATCCGCCACGTCGGCGCTGGCGCCCTCGGTTTCCATCAGGCGTGCCCGCATCTGTGCGCGGTATGTGGCCAGGCTGATGCGTTTTTCAGATGGCAGGGTGAAGGTCGTATCCGGGCGTGACTGGACAGGCGGACTGGCCGCAGGCATCGGCGTTGCCGGGATTGCCGGCTTGGTGCCGAGGACGGCACGGGAAGTGGATGCAACGGTTGCCGGAGATGCGGCAGGCGAGGCGGCGCTGGAGGCCGGATCCTGCGCAGGCATGCCAGTGCAGCCGGCGAGCAGGACGAGGATGGCGATGAAAGACGTGTTTCTGGCGTGCACGGGATCGACAGGTTGGCGACGGAGGATGGAAGGTAGATGAATCGAGGACATGAAAGTTCCGGTGGTATCCGACCCCTGAGCGTTGTCGAGGCGGTCGCTTCGCTGGTTGGCCGTGATGCGCGTCATGCCGGAGAGAACTGGTGTGCCAGAGACCATTCGTCGGTACGGGCACGATAGCGGATGCCACGCCGCATGGCCCACGTGGCCATCTGGCTGTGTGATGGAATGACTGCATGGTCCGCATTGGCGAGCCGCACAGCCTCGCGCGCGATGGCTTCGCGGTCCTGCGGACTGCTGATGGTCGAGAGCGAGCGGGCGATCAGGCGGTCGAGTTCCGGGTTGCTGTAGCGGCCCCAGTTCCAGGTGCCGTAGCCGGTCTTGTCGTTTGGTGTGCCGAGAATCGAGCGCAGGGCCACATCACCGGCCGAGGAGCCCCAGCCGAGCATCTGGAACGAGAAAGTGCCGGCGCGCGCCTTGGAGAAGTACGAGGCGACCGGCATGACTTCTACGCGCGTGCGGATGCCGATACGCGACAGCATCTGTGCGGTGGCCTGGGCGACCTGGCTGTCGTTCAGATAACGGTTGTTGGTGGCATGCAAGGTCAGGCCAAAACCTTGCGGATACCCGGCCGCAGCCAGCAGGCGGCGGGCCCCCTCGGGATCGTACGCGTCGGGCGAGGTGCCGGGATGGCCGAAGATTGGCGCCGACACCAGGCTCGACGCGGGTACGGCAAGACCTTCCATGAGCCGCGTGCACAGCACGTCACGACGTAGCGCCTTGCTGACCGCTTCGCGCACGCGCGCGTCCTTGAACGGATTGCGGCCAAGCGGCGCGCCCGCGAGGTCGGTAATGTAGGGCGATGCATCGCGCCACTGATCCATCTGCCAGAAAATCACGCGCCAGGAGATGGCCTGTTCGAGACGAAAATCCGGATGACGGCGCAGGCGCGCCACGTCAGCCGATGGCACGCTTTCGATGGCATCGACGCTGCCTGACAGCAGTGCAGCCGTGCGCGTGCCGTTATTGGTCAGGATCTTGAAGGTGACCGTCTCCCAGGCTGGCGCGCTGCCCCAGTAATCCGGATTGCGGCGCAAGACGATCTCCTGCCCGCGCGCATAACGCACGAAGCGGAACGGGCCGGTGCCGATCATGGCTTCGCCGCTGTCGAAGGCGGTCTGGCCGAGTTGTGCCACCTTCTGCGGCACGATGGCTACGCTGTTGAGGTCGTTGGCGATATTGGCGTAGTTGGCGACCGAGGTGGTGAGGTGTACCGTCAGTGGGTCGGGCGTGTCGATGGCCGTGAAGGTCTTGGTATAGCCTGTGAAGGGGCCGGGGCTGCCCTTGAGGCGGGCGGGCCTTTCGAGCGAGGCCTTGACGTCGGCCGAGGTAAACGGCGTGCCATCGTGCCAGCGTACGCCCGCGCGCAGGCGAATTTCCCACACGCTCGGACTGAGCGGACGCCAGCGGGTGGCGAGGCCGGGAATGTAGCGCGCATCCTGGTCGAGCAGTACC
>DATLHT010000325.1:0-22200 GCA_035539795.1 Burkholderiaceae bacterium | reverse complement strand
CATGCACGTCGCTGGGATGATGCCGTCAATGGCATCCTGCTGGCCAGCGGTGGTGGTGCGCTGGGTGTACGGCTCGGCATTCCGCCCGCCGAGCCAGATGTGCAGATGGTGCTGAGCAACGATTTCGGGACCGACTTTGATGCCGAACCGGCACCGGAGGTCCAGCCCCAGGAATTCGCGCAGGAACCCTCGCCGCGTACTTTACAGTCCGCCGTGGGACTGGTCTGGCGCGCTGTGGTCCTGTGGATGGTCCTGCTTGCGATGCTGTCGCTGGCGGTGTGGCTGGGCTGACTTATCGGTCAGTGGTTTTTTTGCCGTTCGCACTTGCCGGGGAGGCACGACAGCCACGCCCCACAGATCGCCTGCCCATCGAACTTGCGCGCCCGAAGCGCGAACTATTCGTCATCACCCATCCATCGTCATCTAGGTCACGCAGATCTTCGGCCATGTGCACGATATGCCGTTGCGGACGTGCGTTAGCGTGGCATTTCCTGGTTGGTCTCGTGAACCAACTGCGCATACAGCGCATGGCGTTTCGGGGCAATCTCGCCACGCTCTACCGCCGTGAGCACACCGCAGCCAGGTTCCTTCAGATGCCGGCAGTTGTAGAAGCGGCACTCCGCCAGGCGCGGGCGGAACTCAGGAAAGGCGCGTTCCAGCATCCCTTCGCTCAGATGATAGAGGCCGAATTCCTGGAATCCCGGTGAGTCGATCAGCATGCCACCGTCTCCCCAGTGCTCCGGCAGATGGTAGAGCCGCGTGAACGTAGTCGTGTGTTTGCCGGAGTCCAACTTCTCGGAAATCTCGCGCGTACGCGCGGCCACGCCCGGAATCAACAGATTGAGCAAGGTTGACTTGCCCATGCCGGATTGTCCGATCAGAATCGAAGCGCGGCCGGCCAGGTGGGGGCGCAGGTGTTCCAGTGTTGCGTCGGCCTGCGCACTGGCGGAGACTTCCAGCACGGTGTAGCCGAGGTTGCGATACAGCTGCAGGCGTTGGCGTGCTTGCGGCAGCCGTTCGGCGAGGTCGGTCTTGTTCAGCACGATCAGGGGCACGATCCCGAGCGCTTCTGCTGCGACGAGGGCGCGACCGAGCAGGTCCTCGGAAAAACCTGGCTCGGTGGCCAGCACGATCAGTACCTGATCAATATTGGCAGCCAACAGTTTCGACTTGAACTGATCAGAGCGGTACAGGAGGTTGTGACGCGGCTCAACGCCGGTGACTACCCCTTGGTCGGCCGAGGCGCGCTCGATGCGCACCACATCACCCACGGCACACTCGCTTTTCTTCCCGCGTGGAAAACAGTTCTGCAGTGTGCCGTCAGGCAATTGCACCAGATAATGGCGCCCATGTGCGGCGATGATGCGGCCACTCAGCGTTTCGGCGATTGTGCCGTCCGGTTGTGCCTGCGCGGAACCGCGGCGAGCCTTCATGCGGGGCTCGCCTCGAGGCGAGCGATGCGCTGCGAGGCAGGCGGATGCGAGTAATAGAAGGCGGAGTAGACCGGATCGGGCGTCAAGGTCGAGGCGTTGTCCTTGTATAGCTTGACCAGTGCCGATACGAGGTGGTTGGCATTGGCGATGCCCGCGGCATAGGCGTCGGCCTCGAATTCATGCTTGCGCGAACTCAGGCTGGCGATCGGGCCGAGCAGGAAGGTGAACACGGGCAGGGTCAGGAAGAATAGGATCAGTGCCAGCGCATTGTTGTCCGTCATCAAGTTCGGCTCCACGCCGAGGCCCGTGTAGAACCATGGCTTGCCTGCCAGCCAGCCGAGCACGGCCAGCACGCCGAGGCTGATGGCAAAGGTTACGACGATGCGCTTGAGAATGTGGTGGCGCTTGAAATGACCGAGTTCGTGCGCCAGCACGGCTTCGATTTCATCGGCATCCAGGCGGTTCAGCAGAGTATCGAAAAAGACGATGCGCTTGGAAGCGCCAAAGCCCGTAAAGTATGCATTGCCATGCGCGCTGCGCCGGCTGCCGTCCATCACGAACAGGCCCTTGCTGGCGAAGCCGCAACGCTGCAGCAGGGCCTCGATGCGCTGCTTCAGCGATAGATCCTCGAGCGGTTCGAACTTGTTGAACAGCGGGGCGATGACGGTCGGGTAGAGCACCAGCAACAATAGGTTGAAGCCCATCCAGACCACCCACGTCCACACCCACCACAGATCGCCCATGCGTCCCATCAACCAGAGTACTGCGACCAGCAGCGGCAAGCCCAGAGCCGCGCCGATCAAGGTCGACTTGACCAGGTCCACGAAATACAGGCGAAGCGTCATCTTGTTGAAGCCATAGCGTTCCTCGATGCCAAACTGGCCATACAGCGAGAAGGGCAGTTCGACCAGGCTGCTGATCAGAACTACGCTGGCGATCAGCGCGACGCCATAGGCATAGCCCGGCCCGAAGGTCTCCAGCCAGAAGAGGTTCAGCCACTGCAGCCCGCCTAGCAGCGTAAAGCCCAGCAGGACGGCTGCGCTTATGCCGATATCGAGCATCGACAGCCGTGTCTTGGCCACCGTATAGTCGGCCGCCTTCTGGTGGGCATCGAGCGTGATCGTGTCGGCAAAGCGGGCTGGCACGGTCTGGCGGTGTCGGGCGACATGCCGGATCTGGCGCGAGGCCAGCCAGAGCTTGACGATCACCATGGTGATCAGGGCGAGCAGAAACAGATAGGTCAGCATAGAAAGGGCATGGGGACGACGTGAGGACACGGTGCCGGTTGGGCGGAAATCGGACCGAATGTGCGAGAATTATAAATCCACTACCCAATTGACACCTGAACCGCTCAGGAATTCCAGCGCGACGATGACCACGACCCCTGCAGCAAGCCCCGCCTCAACCGTGCCCGCCAAGCCCGCCAAGAGCGAAAACAACCTGATCTGGCTCGACATGGAGATGACCGGCCTGTCGCCGGATACTGACCGAATCATCGAGGTGGCCGTGGTAATCACCGATTCCGAACTTAATGTACTGGCCGAAGGCCCGGTGCTGGTGGTGCATCAATCCGACGCGGTGCTCGACGGCATGGATGCATGGAACAAGGGTACGCATGGCCGCTCTGGCCTGATCGACAAGGTCAAGGCGTCAACCCTGACAGAGGCACAGGCCGAGGAAACCTTGCTGACGTTTCTGAAGAAATGGGTGCCCACCGGCAAGTCGCCGATGTGCGGCAATTCGATCTGCCAGGATCGTCGTTTCATGGCCCGCCACATGCCCAAGCTGGAAGCCTTCTTCCACTACCGCAACCTCGATGTCTCGACGCTCAAGGAGCTGTGCAAGCGCTGGGAGCCGCTGATCCACAAGGGCTTCCACAAGCGCCAGTTGCATACCGCGATGGCAGACATCATGGAGTCGATCGAGGAGCTGCGCTACTACCGTACGCACTTCATTCACAATCCTTCCGCCGCGGCCAGCCCTGCGGAAGCTGCCTCCCCCGCCGGCAACTGATTGCCTTCTGATTGACTGACGCCTGCCGAGCAATACCATGCTGATGCGCATTCTTGCCATTGTGATGCCAGTCGTGCTGGTCATCGCGATCGGCTGGCTCTACGGCCGCAAGGCGCGGCCGGACATGCGCGGCATCAATCAGGCGCTGCTCGATGTGATCACGCCGCTGCTGGTGGTTTCTGCGTTCGCCAGCAAGGATTTCGCGCTGGGTGAACAGCTTCCGTTGCTGGCGGCCTGTGTGCTGGTCGTACTGGGCTCGGGCCTGCTGGCCTGGCCCGTGGCGCGCATGGCCGGGCTGCAGCCACGCACTTTCGTGCCGCCGATGATGTTCAACAACAGCGGCAACATGGGTCTGCCGCTGGCGATCTTCGCATTCGGCGAAGCTGGCTTGGCGCCGTCGGTGATCCTGTTTGCCGCCAGCAATCTGCTGCACTTTACGGTCGGGGTGAAGATCGTCAATCATCGCGCTTCACTGCTGCAGATCGCGCGCAGCCCCATGGTGATTGCCACCGTGATCGGGTTGCTGCTGTCGATGATCAAGCCGTGGTGGGTGATGCCGGATCCGCTCTACCAGTCGATCAAGCTGCTCGGCGATGCGACCGTGCCGCTGCTGCTGTTTTCGCTCGGCGTGCGTATGGTCGATGCGAATCTGCGCAACTGGTCGGTGGGTTTGCTCGGTGCGGTGGTCTGCCCGCTGACCGGCTTGCTGGTGGCGTGGCCGGCTTCGCTGTTGTTTACGCTGACGCCGCTGCAGACTGGCCTGTTGTTCGTGTATGCCAGCCTGCCACCGGCTGTGCTGAATTTTCTGGTTGCCGACCGTTATCGGCAGGAACCGGATCAGGTGGCGTCCATCGTTTTACTCGGCAACATGGCCGCCATCCTGTTCGTGCCGCTGGGGCTGTATCTCGGCCTGCGCTGAAGGTCAGGCCTTGCTTCGGATCGCGTGCTTGGGCCGCCACGCCTTGACTACGCTGTCATTGGTTTCCATATATGGCCCACCGATCAGGTCGATGCAGTAAGGCACTGCAGCGAAGATGCCGTTGACCGTGACGTTGCCGTCGTCGCCGCGCAGACCTTCCAGCGTTTCCTGGATGGCACGCGGTTGACCCGGCAGGTTGATGATCAGCGCGGCTCTGCTTGGCGTTTCCCGAATGACTGCCACCTGACGTGACAGAATCGCGGTCGGCACGAAATGCAGGCTGACCTGCCGCATCTGCTCGCCGAACCCGGGCATTTCCTTGGTGCCGGCAGCCAGCGTGGCTTCCGGGGTGATATCGCGACGGGCCGGGCCAGTACCGCCAGTGGTCAACACAAGGTCGCACCCTGCAATATCTACCAAGTCGATCAGGGTCTGCGTAATGGTCGGCTGATCGTCGGGAATCAGCCGATCGACTGATTGCCATGGCGAGGTCAGAGCCTTGCCGAGCCAATTCCGCAGCGATGGGATGCCCTGGTCCTCGTAGGTACCGGTGGAAGCGCGATCGGAGATCGAAACCAGCCCCACAATCAGTTCGTCGGGATGCAAGCGGTTAATCTTCTGCGTCATCGTCTTGGCTCCTGTCTTCAGTGGGGGTGTCGTCGGCTGCGGCATCGAGAATGGTCTTGACCATCTGGAAGATCTCGCGGGCAGCACGCGGGGGTTTCTGCAGCTGCGCTTCGCGGCGCGCGTTGCGGATCAGCGCGCGCAATGTCTGCACATCCGCATCGGGATACTCGGCGCAAAATGCTGTCATGGCACCGTCGTCGGTTAGCAGCCGGTCACGCCAGCGCTCGATCAAGTGCAGCCGGGCCGTCTCCGCGCGGCTCGCGCCCTTAAAGGTGTCGAGCACCCGGCGGATCGCAGCGACTTCGCCGTCGTCGAGCGAGCGCATGACCTTGCCGACATACTGCATCTGCCGGCGCTTGCCTTCATGGTTGGTGA
Organism: Burkholderiaceae bacterium; assembly: GCA_035539795.1. GTDB lineage: Bacteria > Pseudomonadota > Gammaproteobacteria > Burkholderiales > Burkholderiaceae > Imbroritus. The sequence goes on along the minus strand of DATLHT010000325.1, from coordinate 16,833 downwards.
TGCGGCGTGCTTCGAGCAGGGCTTCGGCCACATGCTCGGGCAGCGGTACGCGCTTGAATTTCTCCTTGGGCAGCGCTTCGATCTCGGCGCCGAGATCCTGCAGTGCCGTCATTTCGCGCTTGCGCTGCGACTTGCTTTTCGGGAGGTCCTGGTCGTCAGCGTCGTCTGAGCGGTCTGTGGCCTGGGAGGGGAATTGGGAAGGTCGCGTCATACCGGCATTTTATCTTGCTATGATTCCACTTTGGCATTTTGCCCATGCACTGAATTGATGAAAGCCCAACAATGACCGATTCCACCCGTTTCTTTGCCCATACACAGGACGAACTCAAGCAGATGGCTGCCGATGTCCTGCGCATGGCCCGCGCGCTCGGCGCGACCGACGCCGCCACGGAGATTTCCGAGGGTGGTGGCCTGTCGGTCTCGGTCCGCAAGGGGGAGATCGAGACCATCGAGCAGAATCGCGACAAGGTCGTCGGGGTGACGGTCCTGATCGGTCAGCGCCGGGGTAACGCCAGTACATCTGATTTCTCGCCTGCCGCGTTGCAGGCTACAGCCGAGGCCGCCTACAACATCGCCCGCTTCACTGCCGAGGATGACTGCGCCGGCCTCGCTGAAGAGGAAATGCTGGAGCAGCAGCCGCCCGAGCTGGACCTGTTCCACCCCTGGGCCATCGATGCCGAAGCAGCCGTGGAGCTCGCACGTCGCGCTGAAGCGGCTGCCATGGGTGTCAGCCCGAAGATACGCAATAGCGACGGTGCGAGCATTTCGGCCCAGCATTCGCAGTTCATCCTTGCCACCACGCGTGGGTTCTCGGGCGGCTACCCGTACTCCCGGCATTTCATTTCGGTGGCGCCAATCGCGGGCTCGGGCAGCGGCATGCAGCGTGACGACTGGTATACGTCCAAACGCGCGCCGGATGACCTGGCCGATCCCGAAGCCGTCGGTCGCTATGCCGCGGCGCGCGCACTGGCACGCCTGAATGCCCGTAAGCTGGCCACGCGCAAATGCCCGGTGCTGTTCGAGGCCCCTTTGGCCGCCGGTTTACTGGGCGCGTTTGTGCAAGCGGTGTCTGGTGGCGCACTGTACCGCCGCTCGACCTTCCTGCTGGACTCGCTAGGCCGCGAAGTGTTTGGCTCACACATACAGATCGAGGAAAACCCGCATGTGTCTCGTGGCATGGGCAGCGCGCCGTTCGACGAAGAGGGCGTGCGCACGCGCCAGCGCGCGGTAGTGCGCAATGGCGTAGTGGAAGGGTATTTCCTGTCGACTTATTCGGCACGCAAGCTGGGCATGCAGACAACCGGCAATGCCGGCGGATCCCATAATCTGACACTGCGCAGCAGCCGGACGACACCAGGCGATGACTTTGCCGCCATGCTGCGCAAGATGGGTACCGGTTTGCTGGTGACAGAGCTGATGGGGCAGGGCGTGAACTATGTGACAGGTGACTATTCGCGTGGCGCATCGGGCTACTGGGTCGAGAATGGCGTGATCCAGTACCCGGTCGAGGAAATTACCATTGCCGGCAATCTGCGCGATATGTTCCGCGATATGGTGGCGGTTGGTGCAGATACCTTGGTGCGCGGCACCAAGGAAACCGGGTCGATTCTTATCGGACAGATGACCGTTGCCGGAAGCTGAGCCAGCTTCGGTTTCACTGACGCTCATCGGTCCAGCCAGAATGCCCCTTTCCGGGGCATTTCCATCTGTGGCTACAGCCATTGCAGAACAAAATGCCGCGAGATTGCGCCAGATCATACTTTCGTTCAATTCACGTTTGACAGTTGTTTATTCTGATCTATGCTCTCAAAGCGGGATTTAAGAAATTTCCCGTGTTGCACGTGCTCGATTAGAACAACAACCCGTTCGTCCTGACGCCTGCGGAGTTGATCCGCATCCTGGTGCCCGATACTGCGCACCCGTGCCGCTGGGACAGGAAGGAGATACGACTGTGGCAGCGATTACGGGATGGACGGCGTTGATCGTTTCGCCGTCAGGCAACTGTGGTATCGATGTGCCCGTTCTGGGCGCGGGCTGGAATGTGATCCATGCCAACTCAATCCACCAAGCTCAGGAACTGGTGCGCCAGGGCCAGTGCATGGCTGCCTTATTGGATTGTACGGGTGGCGTCACCTCTGCCGACCTTACCTTGATGGAGCGTATGTTGCCTCAGCCTCACGTGGGCTGGGTGGTGGCGGCACGAGCCATCGAGCTGGAAGATCCCCGCTTGCGACGGTTGATCCTTGATTACTGTATCGACTACGTGCAAGTACCGTTCTCGTGCGATGAGGTGGCCTACTCGCTGCGCCATGCCTATGGTATGGCCAAGCTGCGCGCATATGAGCCGGCCTCGCCCCTGGACAGTGGACCTATGCTGGGGCGCAGCGATGCCATGAAGCGACTGCTACGTACTATCGGCAAAGTCGCGCGCAACAATGCTCCAGTGTTCATCTTCGGTGAATCCGGCGTAGGCAAGGAGTTGGCAGCCCAGTCGATTCACCACATGTCACGGCGGCGTGACAAGCCTTTTATTGCCATCAATTGCGGCGCTATTCCCCCCAATCTGATTCAGTCAGAATTGTTTGGCTATGAACGCGGCGCCTTCACTGGTGCTAACCAGCGGAAGATCGGGTGGATCGAGCAGGCCAACCATGGCACGCTGTTCCTCGACGAGATCGGTGACCTGCCCCTGGAAAGCCAGGTTAGCCTGCTCCGCTTCCTGCAGCAAGGCACGATCACGCGCCTGGGCGGACACGAGTCAATCGAGCTTGATATCCGCATCATTTCAGCGACGCATGTCGACGTTGGCGCCGCACAGCGCGACGGACTGTTCCGCAGTGATCTCTATCACCGGCTTTGCGTACTGACGCTGGAAATTCCGCCCTTGCGCGAACGCTCCGAAGATATTCTGCTGCTCGCGGAGAATGTGTTGCGTCAGCACCAGGGCGAAGCACAGCGCAAGATCCGCGGTTTCTCCGCCTGCGCCATGCGGGCGATGATGAGTTACTCCTGGCCAGGCAATGTGCGAGAACTTATCAATCGTGTTCGCCGCGCGGTAGTGATGTCCGAAGGACGCACATTGACCGCGGCCGATCTTCAGCTCGCCGATCATGGGATGTCCGATACCATCACGCTCGAAGGCGCCAGGCAGCAGGCAGAACGCAACATCATCCGACAAGTGATTGCACGTAATGGCAATCACGTATGCCCTGCGGCACGCGAGTTGAATGTGTCGCGTGTCACCTTGTATCGGCTGATGCAGAAACATGGCATCCGCGCTGATGAGCGATTGGAATCAATCGAAAAATACCTGCCATAAAAAAGAGGCCCAATCTGACGATGGGCCTCCAAGTCGCACACGGTATCAGGCTCGGACCTTGTGGATACCGTGTTCTCCCCCCTTTATGCGTCAAAATGTATATGGGAACCGCAAGCCGAACACGTAGTTCGGTGCGTCCGGTGTCATGCCCAATGCCAGCGAAGCACTGATCGACAGGTTCTTTGTCAGGACATGATTCAACCCGAATGTCATGGTGGCCGCATTGGTCTTGCTGCCGATCACCGATTGCGTACCCGACGCCGTCGTAACCTTGGTCGCACGCGAGAACACATTGCTATAGGCCATCGACAGCGCCGTCCTGTCGTTCAGCGCGATAGCCAGCCCGCCTCCGACATTGATCGAGTCACCAAGCTTGACGCGGCCCGGGGTGACAACCCCCTGGACCGATGAAATGTCGGAGAACGATTGCGGCTTGTTGTACGTGTAACCCAGGCTGGCGAATAGCACGATAGGGTCGTAGGTTTTCAGGAACGACAGGCCCACTGTGCCGCTCCACACACCATTGCCGGTCGGCAGGCTTTCCTCGATATTCAGGTTGGTATTGGTTGCATCAGCCTGCACCAGCTTAATGCCGAATGGCGCCTTGCCGGTTGGCGCGCGAACACGCAGGCTTGCCACCACGTCTGGCACGCCGGCGGCTTCCTTGATCAGCTGGTAGTACAGGCCGACACTGACATCCCCGATGTTGGTGGACGATTTGCTGGCCTCGCTGACTACCGTGGCTGCGCCACCTGCTCCTCCTGAGAAGAAGGAGCTGTTACGGTAGACGAACGGCACATTGGCATCGATGCTGAGGCGATCCGTCAGACCATAGCGACCGGTGACATCCCAGGTGAGCGTGCTCGACTTGGTCTGGTCCAGATTGATGGTGCCCAGGAAAATCGCATCAAGCGCCAGGAAGCCGCTCAGTGCCAGCCGCCTGCGATCGTAGTAGCTGTAGCTGAAGCCGGCATCGATGGTGAAGCGGCGCTCGAACAGCGGCGCATGCTCGGTCTGGTAGATCAGGTCTTTGCTCTGTACGCGCGCCTGCTGCTGGGTATCGCGGGCTTCCGAGCCGATGGTGACCTCCGGTGCACGGCTTTCGCCACCGGCTTGAGCCAGCATTGGCGCGTCTGTGCCACGGCCGCGCGCCTGGCGCATCTCGAGTTCATTGATCCGGTTTTCCAATGCCTGGATCAGCGTCGACTGACGCTCGAGCTGCCGTATCAACTCTGGAACGCGTGGATCCTGGCCGATGGCCTCCTGACTGGCGGCCGCGATTGGCAGGACAGCTCCCACCAGGGCTGCTGCCCATTGACGCTTGCTTGACATGGCTGTTTCCCCCCGGAAAAAAGCCAGGCACATCCCTGTTCAGTCAAGTGTGTGCATGGCTAACGACGCATCATCGAAACTGCCTCCAGCGCTTGTCCAATACCGATCTGCGATAGCTGGCTGGCACTCATCGCACGGATCTGGAGCTGCACCGACATCTGGTTAACGACTTGTTGTTGATGACCGACGATCTGCGCCGTCTGCATCAGGTTGCCCGCGCCACCTGCGGTGCGGGATTGGATTGCCTGGGTGGCGACGCCGCTGGGCGTCGATATGCCAATCAATAAAGTATTGCCAGCGATCGCTGCATGCGCGCGATAGCCCGCTGAGGAGGCATCGCTCATCGTGGCACCTGCTGGCCCGCCAGCCGGCAGAGGCTCACGCTGGAAGGCGATGGTGGTGACATTGGCCATACTGTTGCCATCGCCGGCGATTTGCGAGACCTGTCCGAGTCCGCTGATCTGCAGGTTAGGTACACCCGCAGGGGCTGGGGCAGACGATGCCTGTGCCGATGCATTGACGTGTGCCGCGGTATTCACGGAGACCTCGGGGTGACCGCCACGATCGAGGCCGGCCGCGGTCAGACGCGCGCTTGCCGTGGCAAGCGCCTCGTGGTTGAGCCATTGCGTTGCCATTTCAACCATGAATCCGGTCACCACGAACTGCCCAAGATATTTGCCGCGCGCGGCAGCGAGTTCGCCATCATCGACCAGCTCCACCATGACGGGCTGGATCGATGCGGCTGACCAGGCTGGTGTGCCGCATACCAGCAAGGTCATGGGAAGAAGCCACCGGACGTTGTTCATGTCAGAAAAAGTCCATATGTGCCAGTCCGAAATCGACTGACGGCGCTCTTGCGCCCGCACGCATCGCCGCATCGGTACGCTGGCGGAGTACGGGCGCATCGGCCTTGAGTAGCTCGGAGGTCTGCGGGAAGGGTTGGCCGATCACGGCAAACACGAGGTTGTTCCATGCCTCGGCAAACTCATGCTCGGGCATGATGCGGTTCCCCAGCGCGGGATCGGAGACGAATACCCGTCCCTCGGACGCCTGGCGGACCACAACGAAATGCTGGTATCCCTTGATGTCCAGCAGAACGATCACCGGGATCTTGAGCTGTCGCAACGCGTTGAGCTCGACGCGGAAACCCGTGCCGCGAAAGCCGAGCGTCTCGACATAGTTGCGCATGTCGAGCATTGAAAATCCACGTCGCATGACTTCTTCGGCGTCCGAGATCTTGAGCATGTCGCTGATGATCCGTCGCTCTTCGATATCGACGCCATACCCATAACGTAGGAGGGTACCCAGCGCCGCCGCCCCGCAACTGAAATCGAGCTCCTGGCGCATGACATTGCGATAGCGCATCGCCGCCATGCTCGTCACGCGTTTGGTGAGCGCCGGCTGCCCATCGATCTGCAGCGGCACGGCCGTCTGCGCAGCAGCGCCGCTGCACAGGAGCCATCCTGTTAGCGGTGTGGCGAGGATCGTGAGGAGGCGCATGGCGTGTCTCGTTATCCCTGGGCGGTGGCCATCCGCGGACGGCCACCGCGTGCGGCACGTTGTGCCGCGAACCGGACCATTAGTTCCGTGGCGCAGTCGCCGTGGCAATGGCCAGACCATTGTGCTGCAGGTTGCCAGCACCAGCCGTGAGGTTGACACCAATGTTGCCGGTCGCCCCGCGCAGCGCATTGCCGGAGATGATTGCGCTGTTCACCGGATCGCAGCCCAGTTCGAACAGCACATTGCCGAACGACGCCTGAGCGTTGGACGACGTGGCCTTCGCCAGCGTGCCAGAACTGTTGGTCGAACCAGCCATGCCATTGTTCTGCAGATTGCCGGCGCCCGATGCAATGTTCACACCGATATTGCCCGCCGCATTGCGCAGTGCATTGCCATTGAGGGATGCAACGTTCTCCGCATTGGATACCATCGCAAGGTTCGACTTGCCGGTTTGCGACGAGAACACTTGCGCCGCTGCAAATACGGCTGCCGCATCATTGTCCTTGTGGTTGTTACGATGTCCATTGCTATGCGATGAGCCGCCGCCGTCCACGGCAGTCAGTGCGGCATCGTTGGCCTGGGCGTTGCCCGCGCCAGCTGATACGTTCACACCGATATTGCCTTCAGCACCGCGCAGTGCATTACCACCCAGGCGGGCTTTGTTTTCGCCGCCGAAGTTCATGGTGGTGCCGAACATGCTGACCTGCTCGCTGTTGACCGTGGCGGCTGATTCTGCGCCGAACTTGATCAGACCCAGCGCCAGCCCGTATCCGGCGACATGGATGTCGTTGGACAGGTGTGTGTAGTTGTAGATGTCTGCATCGTCTGGCTTGTCATATGACCCATATCCCGACCCGGCGAAGACGACGCCGGAAGACAGCGTGGCCAGTGCTGCCAGTGCAACAAGTTTTGCTTTCATGACATTCTCCTGCCTTCACTTAGAAAAAAGTGCCCGCCGGGGGACGGAGCACAAAAATGTTGGATGCGACATTCCCCGATCCTGCCGCCTGATTCACCTGGACGATGCCATTGGCACCTGCGAAGGCATCCGGATGAACCGTTGCCTGGCGGTGCGATGGCACGACGACAGGTGCATCGCTGCGACTTCTGTGCGCGGTTGTCGACTGCAGCATGCTGTCCGCAACCGTTTCGATCTCCACGGCCTGTGCGACCGCGATGGTATTGCCCTGCAGGTTGCCGTAGCCGCTTGCCATGTTGAGGCTGAGCAGGCCGTTGGCGTTCTGGAACACATCGGCGCCGATCTGGCTCGAGGTCACGCCTGGTCCTGTCTGAATGCGCGCAGCCTGATGCTGGCGAATGACGGCGATGCCGTCAGGTGTCAAGACAGCAGTATTGGCCTGGGCATTGCCTGCACCTGCTGCCACATTGACGGCAACACGGCCACGTACGTCGCTGCCGGCTCCGTTCTCCAGCAATGTCGACAGGTTGCCGGGCAGAGGTACGATGCTCTGCGCCTGGGCGATGCCCACTATCACCATGGCGAAGATTGGTAGCCAGGCCGGCACGTGCGGATAGCGGCTCATCGTGTGCCTCCGCTGAGCGGTGCTAAAGCCTGCCCCACCGCCCCGGAAATCATGCCGGTGGCCTGCTGCACACGATCCGCAATGCCGCCGCCACCGCTGTCGCGCCGGCCGCCACCGATCAATGCGTCGTTGAGCAGGGATCCAGGCTGGGCCATGCTGGCAGCCGGGCTGCCGATGGCGATCTGCGCCTGGATCGAGCGTAGCGGTCCGGCCTGCGCGCGGCCGAGTTCAAGATCGGTCGCCTGGGCGAACTGCTGTTGGGGAAAAGTATCGATGACGGTGTGTTCGGGCACCTCGTTGCGCGGCAAGCCACGATAAGCCACGCGCGGTGCGATCTCGCGCAGGACTACGATATCGCCGCTGTCTGCTTGGGCCGGCATCGCTGCGAGAATGGCGGCGGCACACAGCATCGTCAGGCACAAGATGCGTGCAGGCTCCCCCCGCCAGACGTATGTAGTTGTAGGCGTCATGGCTTTCTCCCTCGCCCTGACCATAGCGACAAGCGTGCCACAGTCAGCGCACCGCGCCGGTTGGCGGCATCGCGGAGAAGAGCTGCGAATTGGCGGAAATGTACCGCACGATCGGTTTCAGGCGTGAAACCAGTGCGGCATGGAAACAACGCGGAGCGCGAGCGTGAGCGCGTGGACTATGCTCCGGCAGCTCCGATTGGCGCGGGGCTTGGCCGCGCCGTCTGAAGTGTATCAGCCGTGATACAGCAGCACGGCGAGGTAAGGGGCAGGGCGGGTATCAGTCGGCCTGGGCAGGCAGGCGCTCGTATGTGACGAACGCGAAGGAGAAGGTGTTCGGCGGCGCGGCCTGATGTGTCTCGCGCGCAGTTTCCCGCCATACCGTCGGGTCGATGGGGGGGAAAAACGCATCACCGTCGATGTCGATATCCACTTCGGTGACGATCAGTCGGTCCGCGCTGGGCAATGCCTCGGCATACAGCTGGGCGCCGCCGACAAGAAAAATCTCTTCCGTCCCCATGCACATCAGTTGTGCATCTTCCAGCGAGTGCGCTACCTCGCAGCCCTCGATGACCAGATCCTGGTTGCGGCTGATCACGATATTGCGCCGGCCCGGCAGGGGGCGGCCGATGGAGTCGTAGGTCTTGCGCCCCATCAGGATAGGTGCCCCCATGGTGGTGCGGCGAAAATGCGCCAGGTCTTCAGGCAAGCGCCATGGCAGTGTGTTGTCGCGGCCGATGACGTGGTTGCGGGATTTGGCGACGATCAGGGTCAGGATGGTCACAATACGGATGGGCGATCAGACAGCAACTGGCGCCTTGATGGCGGGGTGCGAGGTATAGCCGGCAATATCGAAATCCTCGAAGCGGTAATCGAAGATCGAATCGGGTTTACGCGTGAAATTCAGGGTCGGCAGCGGCATGGGCTCGCGGGCCAGCTGTGTACGCACCTGTTCAAAATGGTTGCTGTAGAGGTGGCAGTCGCCGCCGGTCCAGACAAAGTCGCCAACATCTAGGCCGGCCTGCTGGGCAATCATGTGCGTGAGCAGGGCATAGCTGGCGATATTGAACGGCACGCCGAGGAAGATATCGGCGCTGCGCTGGTAGAGCTGGCACGATAGTTTTCCTTCCGCCACGTAGAACTGGAAGAAGGCATGGCACGGCGGTAGTTTCATGCGCGGAATATCGGCCACGTTCCAGGCGGACACGATCAGGCGGCGCGAATCGGGATTGCTGCGCAGCTGGTCCATCAACTGGCTGATCTGGTCGATATGGCGGCCGTCCGGCGCGGGCCATGAGCGCCACTGGTAGCCATAGATCGGACCCAGTTCGCCGCTGGCATCGGCCCATTCGTCCCATATCGTCACGCCGTGTTCCTGCAACCAGCGAGCGTTGGTCGCGCCCTGCAGGAACCACAGAAGCTCGTAGATAATGGATTTCAAATGCAGCTTCTTGGTCGTCACCATGGGAAAACCCTGCTGGAGATCGAAGCGCATCTGGTGCCCGAACACCGAGCGTGTGCCGGTACCGGTCCGGTCCGATTTTTCCACGCCATGCTCGTACACGTGGCGCATCAGGTCGAGGTATTGTTTCATTCGTGAGAAAGGTGGTTGCGCAGCAAGGCCCGGACATCAGTACCCGCGCATTATCCCATAGAGGCACTGTCGGCGTGGCGAGAGGCAGCGGCATGCCGGTTCTCACACCATGTAAAAAGGCCCCCGCAGGGGCCTTTCTTCAAGGGCGTGAACCGGAAGGTCAAGCTGCAGCGGCCGCGCGACGCTTCTTCACCAGGTAGCCGCCGAGCAGCACGATACCCAGGCAGGCGACGAAGGTGGCCCAGTACAGCACCGGATAGGCTGCGACGGTCGGCTTCACGATCGGCTCGCTGACAATCATCTTGGCCGCGGTAAAGGCCAGCACGCCCGCACCGATGTAGATGATCGACGGATAGCGCTCCATGAGACGCAGCACCAGCGAGCTGCCCCACACCACGATGGGGATGCTGATCAGCAGGCCGATTACCACGAGCAGGAAGCTGCCATGCGCGGCGCCGGCCACAGCCAGCACGTTGTCCATGCCCATCACGGCGTCGGCGATGATGATGGTCTTCATGGCGCCCCACAGAGTGTTCTGCGCGGCGCTGTGCTCGTCATCACCCGAATCATCAGTGAGAAGCTTGTAGGCAATCCACACCAGGGCGACACCGCCCACCAGCAGCAGGCCCGGAATCTTGAGCAGCCACACGACGGCAAGCGTCATGGCCGAACGCACGACGATTGCGCCGACGGTACCCCAGACAATGGCCTTTTTTTGCAGGTGAGGCGGCAGGTTACGTGCAGCCAGCGCGATCACGATGGCGTTGTCGCCAGCGAGCACCAGATCGATGATGATGATCGATACCAGTGCCGTCAGGAACTGCATCGTAAACAGATCAGTCAACCACTCCATGAATTATCCTCGGACAGTTTAGCGTTGAAGTCGAAAAGACCCTCGGAACTGTCGAGTGGAGCGCGCGGGTACACCTTTGCGGACCATCGGACAGGTCGCAAAGGTCTCGCTCGGAAACGCACATGACACGTGCGCAGCCAGCACAACCGGAGACGGACGTCTCGTAATGACGATTGTGCTCAGGACCAGGTCCCGGAGCTACTCCCCTTTGGAGGGACGCTTATAAGCGTTGGCGCGATTATAAGGCAAAAAAACGTGCGAGCGACAATTCCTTGCTGTGCAATGCAATAAATGCGTTCGCACCGTTCAGGGGAGGCCATCCTCGGCCACGACCCGGGCGGCGCCAACTTTACAATTGCCGTGCAAAAAATGCAGGGAAGTAGACACTGGCTGGCAATTGCTTTCGATAAATCGCATCGGATCGACGCTCACGCCACGTCCATTATGGCCGTATCGGAAGTGCGAGAGTAAGATGATTCGGATGTTGACGGCCGCCCGATCGATACTGGACGAAGTAGCGGTCTTCATCGCCTCGCCACCGATGTGGTCCGGGCAGTGTCCGGTGACGCCAGCCATCTCATCCGTACGGGTATCCCACGAGGTGATAGCTGGCATGGTCGCTGCTTGAGATCCGTACTCACCAAGGAGGAGCAAGCATGCCTGGAGCCCTGTCGTCACCTCGGTCATCCAAGCCGGAAGTCCGGCCCGCCACCCGTCCATCATCCATCCGTCCTGAACGCGCCCGCAGCTCATCGCGTTCCGAGATCGCCAAGCATCCCGACGTCGCATGTGCTGAAATCACTGCCAGTCTGACGGCGCCACGTGCGTGGTTATCGCCCAAGTTTTTCTATGATGGACTCGGCTCGCGATTGTTCGACGCCATCACGGCCTTGCCCGAGTACTATCCGACGCGCGTCGAGGCGGAAATCCTGGTGGCGCACCAGCATGACATTGCACGTCGTGTCGGCGAGCGGCCGGTGATGATCGACTTGGGTGCCGGCAACTGCCAGAAAGCGGCGCGGCTTTTCTCCGCCTTGCGACCAGCGCAGTATGTGCCGGTGGATATCTCGGTAGATTACCTGCGCGAGACCTTGGCGGGCTTGCAATGCCAGTTTCCTGATATCGCCATGATGGCAGTCGGCGCGGATCTGTCTGCGCCGTTTGATTTCCCTTCAGGGGTGGGGCGGACCAACCGCCTGTTCTTTTACCCCGGTTCCAGTATCGGCAACTTCACGCCTATCGAAGCACTGGCACTCCTGCAGCGCATGCGTGCTGCCAGCACGCGCGGCGACGGGGTACTGATCGGAGTCGACCTGCTCAAGCCGGTGGAGATGCTCGAAGATGCCTACGACGATCCGCTTGGGGTCACGGCGGCATTCAACCTGAATATCCTGCGGCACGTCAATCGCCTGGCGGATGCCGATTTCGAGGTGCCGGACTGGCAGCATATCGCGCTCTTCAATGCTCCGCAGAATCGCATCGAGATGCACCTGCAGGCTCGACGCGATGTCACCGTGACGTGGTCCGGCGGTAGCCGCCGTTTCGTGCATGGTGAACGCATCCACACGGAGAGCTCATACAAATATCGCGAAGAGGATTTTGCCTTGCTGCTGGAGCAAGCTGGCTTCGATGATATCTGTATGTGGCGCGACCGGCAGGAAACCTTCGCTGTCTTTCACGCACGCGGTTAGATCTGGCTCGCGGCAAGGCGCGCGTATGCAGGTCGGTGCGGGACGATGCCATAATGAAGGTTCCTGATCCGAGGGTTCATTTCATGGCGGGGTTCTTCATGTTGCCGGACCTGTATTTCACGGGCGCCGGGGATTCCTGGCACGACGCGCGCACCATGCCTCGCCAGGGCATCGCGCAAGCGCTGGTCGACGCGCGCAATCGCACGTTGAGCCTGCTATCCGCGTTTGGCATGCACGAGCGCAACTGGCGCTTGATGCCCAGCCACGAGTTTTCCCCACCGCACTGGACGCTGGGCAATCTGGCCTGGTATGGCGAGAAGTGGTGTCTGCGCGATCCATCGGAAATCCATGGTCCCGCCGGTTCCTTGTGGGAGCCGGCGGCCCCCACGCTGCTGGATGGTGCCGATGCCTGGTTCGATGCGGATCGGATTCCGCCCGACACCCGTTGGGAGATTGCACTTCCTGAGCTGACAGTCATCAAGACCTATGCGGCCAACACACTCGAGCGCATCCTGTCCCGTCTCGCCAGCGAGCCAGAAGATACTGATGAGGCGCTCGAACCGTTTCGCATGGCGTTGTTTCGCGAGGTATTCGAGGCAGAGGGGCTGATTGCCATCTTGCAGGCGTTGGGTCGGCCGTTGCCCGGCGGCATGGCGCGCGCACCGTGGCGGGGGGAAGCCGATACCCTGTCGTTTGCGGGTGGACGCATGACACTGGGCTGGGATGCACAGCAGGGATTCTCGTTCGACAACGAACGTCCGGCACAGCGAACCTATGTGCCGCCCTTCGAGATCGATGCCGCCCCGGTCAGCCATCGGCAGTTCCTGGCGTTCGTGGAAGATGGGGGATATGACAACCCGGCCTGGTGGAGTGCCGCTGGCCAGCAATGGATGATGTTTCAGGAGCGATCAGTGGCGCGCTACTGGTCTCGCCAGCGCGAGGCTGGCCGGACTGTACGCTGGCATATGCAGCGCTTTGGTAGCGACATCGTGCTGCCGCTGGATGAACCGATCTGCCACGTCAGCCTGTTCGAGGCGGAAGCGTGGTGCCGTTGGGCGGGGCGTCGCCTACCGACGGAAGATGAATGGGAGATGGCTGCGACTCGCAATGGTGCTTTCCAGTGGGGCAGCGTGCGCGAGTGGACCGGCTCGGTGTTCGAACCCTACGATGGCTTTGTGCCGGGACGGGATGATACCTGGAGCTTGCCGTACTTCGGTGTTTATCAGGCCGTGCGCGGTGCTGCGTGGATGACGCCGCCCGCATTCCGCAACGCCCGTTTCAGAGGGGCCGCGGAACCCGGTGCCGACCTTGGCTGGATCGGGTTCCGCTCGTGTGCGGCATGATATGTCGCATGCCCACGTGCGATGATGGTGTACCCCTGACCAGGAGGTAGAGGTGCATCCGTCGCGTGCGTCCAGCGCTTGGATTACACACCGGCGGTGCTATGCAGCCTGCCCGCCGGGTGTGCTAGTCCTGCTGATCAGCGATCGTTGAAGCGTGACCGGCCACTCGGGCGGAAGCCGTCCCCGCTACGTGCCGGGCGTGCCGCGCCGCCGCCGTTGCGATTGCCGAAACCACTGCTGGGACCATCGCCGCGATAGCCACTGGACTGACCACGGTAGCCGCCTTCGTTGCGACGCGCGTTGGCCCATGGGTTAGTGTTCACATTGGCGCCTTCCACATTGCCACGGTTGTCCGCGTTGCCGCGGAAGCCGCTGGGCTGGCTATTGGCATTGCCTGCCGGTTTGCCGCGATAACCATCCGCACGGTAACCACCTTGACGCGGGCCGTCGCTCCGGAAGCCTTCGCTGCGTCCACCGCTATATCCGCCGCCATTCCCGCCCGGACGTCCCTGGCGCGACTGGCCGGGGCGACCGTCGAAGCGCGGCTTGCTCTTGGCAGCGCTGCGCTTGGGTTCGAGACCTGCGATCACCGTGGCGTCGAGGCGGCGGTCGATGAAGCGCTCGATACGGCGCCACTGGAATACTTCACCGTGGTTCACCAGGTTAATGGCGATACCCGCGCGGCCAGCACGGCCCGTGCGGCCGATACGGTGCACATAGTCCTCCGCTTGCTTGGGCAGGTCGAAGTTCACCACGTGCGTGATGTCCGGCACGTCGATGCCGCGTGCGGCCACATCAGTAGCTACCAACACCTGGATATTGCCACGGCGCAGCGCAGTCAGCATGCGGTTGCGCGCACCCTGGTTCATATCGCCATGCAGTGCGCCAGCGGAGAAGCCGGTGTCGGCCAGGCGTTCAGCCAGTGAGTCGGCGTCACGCTTGGTGGCGGTAAAGACGATCGCCTGCTTGAGCGACACGTCGCGCAGCAGATGATCGAGCAGTTGCTGCTTGTGCGATAGGTCGTCTGCATAGTGCAGACGCTGTTCGATATTGTTGGCGGTAGCCTTGGCCGCGGTGATCTCGATGCGCTGCGGATCGCGCAGCAAGCGTGCTGCGAGGCGGGCAATGTTGCCGTCCACCGTGGCCGAGAACATCAGCGTCTGGCGTGTTGCGGGCGTGGCGGCGACGATGGCGTCGATGTCATCGGTGAAGCCCATGTCCAGCATGCGGTCGGCTTCGTCGAACACCAGCATATCGAGCTTGGACAGGTCGATGCGCCCCGAGGCGATGTGGTCGAGCAGGCGGCCTGGCGTGGCGACCAGGATATCCGGCATCTTGGCCAGCATGGCCAATTGCTTGGGATAAGGCATTCCGCCGAGGATGCTGGCGCAGAAGATGCGGCGCAGATGCTTGCCGAATTGCAGCGTGGCGTTGCTCACCTGCAGGGCCAGCTCGCGCGTCGGGGTCAGCACCAGCAGCGACGGTTGGGCCGGTTGCGGGCGAGGGCGCTTGCCCTTCATGCGCTTGACTGGCTCGTCTGAGTGCGGGCGTGCGGGTGCCGGCTTCTCGCTGATCAATTGCAGTGCCGGCAGCATGAAAGCGGCGGTCTTGCCCGAGCCGGTCTGGCTCGAGACCAGCAGGTCGCGTCCTGCCAGCGAAGCCGGGATGGCTTTGGCCTGGACTTCGGTCGGTTCGGTGAAGTCGATTTCCGCGAGGGCGCGTTGCAGGTTGGCGTTCAGGCCGAGCGCGGCGAAGGCCGAGACGCCGGCCTGCGGTGCGGTCGCGGTATCGCCCGCATGCAGGATGGCTTCGAGTTTTTCAATCGGGCTCGCCATGGAAGGCAGAGTCGATTCATTGAGTTGCTGTGTCATATTGTTCTTTCAGAAAAAGCAGCGCCCTTCCGATTGATCGGAGCGGCGTTATGCAGCGTCGTCGTGGGCGTCGGCGCCAATCAATGAGACCGTATGGACAGCCAGGCTGGCCACGGTGGCAGACGGGGGACAGGATCAGCTGCCAATCGCGTGACTGGCTTGTTGACACATTTCCCGGCAGGCGGGCAGTTTCATCGCGCGCGCAAGCGGCGCATGCACTGCCTTAACAGGATCGGAGGCGAAGCATCAGGTGAGATTGCTTCTGCGGAGGTCTGTGTCCGGCAAGCCGGACAATGGACGGTGATGCAGAGATGGGAGCGGGTGCGGGCAGGGTGGCGCAGGACTGCAGCGCCGGAAAATATCCTCGCGGGGCTCGCATGGCGAACTCACTGGCGCGGAGTATAGCAGACGTCGTGGGAAATTGCTGCAGTGCATCGCGGATTCTCCCAGGGACGGTGCGGGGATGTCGTTTCTACGCAGCGCTTAGGGCGTTATGTTGTTGCACGTGCAGGAAACGTCACCACATGGTCGGCCACCAGGCGGATGCCGATCATCTCGCCGATTGCATGGTCATGGTGACTGGGCACATAGGCCAGCACCTCGCGTCCGGACGGCAGTCGCAACGTGTACAGGAAATCGGCGCCACGAAATGCCTTGCGAACCACCTGGGCTTTGAGCGGGCTGTCGTCGTCGTGCAGCACATCGTCGGCCCGTAGCAGCACATCGACACTGTCCCCGCTGTTAGCCAGGTGTTGCTCGGCAATCTCGCAGGCCGACAGCGGCAACTGCCCCAGTTCGATATCAACGTGCGCCTCGCCGCCGGCTTCCGCGACATGGCGGCCGGGCATGAACACGCCGCGGCCAATGAAGTCCGCGACGAAGCGTGTGTGCGGCTGATGGTAGAGGTTGTACGGATCATCCCACTGCACGATGGTGCCGTTGGACATGACACCGATCTCGTCGGCGATGGCAAATGCCTCGAACTGGTCATGCGTCACCAGGATGGCCGTGGTGCCGGCATGCTTGATGATATCGCGCACCTCGGTCGCCAGCCGCTCGCGCAGATCGACATCGAGATTCGAGAAAGGCTCATCCAGCAGCAGTAGTTCCGGCGCTGGCGCCAGGGCGCGGGCCAGGGCCACGCGCTGCTGCTGGCCGCCGGACAGCTCGTGCGGATACTTGTCGCCGGCTTGCGGCAGGCCAACCAGGCCAAGTAACTCCTGCACGCGCGCGCGGCGCGCCTCCCGGGGCAGCTTGCGCAGGCCAAAGCCGATATTGTCCGCTACGGACAGATGCGGAAACAGGGCGTAATCCTGAAA
>DATLHT010000324.1:0-2683 GCA_035539795.1 Burkholderiaceae bacterium | reverse complement strand
GTGGATCATCCGCCAGCCTCTCCGGTGAAGCCGGCAACATTCACGATCTGAGTGGCCAAGTACGCTTCTCGACGACCGCGCCGCAGGCTGGCGAGATGCTGGAGATCCGTGGGGCCGGCCTCGAGTCGATCTCGTTACTCGATATTGCCGGCATCCGCCTGTCGCCGGAGAAACGTCGCGACACCAATGGCGACACGGTACTGCGCATCACCATGCCACGCCTGACACTGGCAGAGAATCAGCCGGTGGATGTCGTGGGCTACGGCGGTGATGGACAACCCGTGAGGTTGTCGAACGGCGCATTCAAATGGTGCTCGATCGCCATCGACCGGCTGTCGAGCGCCGCGGCTTCGCCCGGCATGGCAGTGGAGCTTAGTGGTGCATGCCTGGATCATGCCACTCAGGTTCGCTGGGGCGGCATGGACATTCCGATCCTGCGGCGTTCCGCGCGTGGCATCGTGATCGCACTCGATGCCACGCAAAGCGCCAGCCATCGCGTGGAGCTGCGTACCGCCAGCGGTTTTGCCTTGAATGGCCCGACGCTCGACTTCAATGCGGGACTGGCTCCCGGACTGCGCATCGATCCGATGCTCGGCCAGGTCAATCTGCTGCCGGCAGCCAGCCCCTTGCTGCGCCTCATTCCGGGCAAGACGGCGATGGTCATGGCGCGCATCAGCCGCCCCTATGGCGTGTCAGCATCACGTGCCAGCGCCCGTGTCGAACTGCTGAATACCGTCGGCACGCGTTTCGCCACCTACCCGCTGCAGGGTGACGATGCCTTTCCCGATGTGCCGGGCCCCGACAATGCGATGGAGAACAATTACTTTGCCGTGATCCCGCCCGACCAGGTCGCCAATATCCGCACCGTGCGCATCGTCGCGGAGGATTCGGCCAGCAACCTGACGCAGTCGGTCTCCTTCCAGCCACCGGTCGCGCCCAGCACGAGCTTTCGCCTGCATCTGGTGCCGATCGCCAGGCCGGGCGGTGCGCCAGCGCCGCTACCCGATCCAAGCCGCGTCCAGGCGGTGCTGTCCGCGATGTTCCCGGTCTCGCGCATCGAAGTGGTGGCGCACACGCCCGTCACCTTCTCGGGCAGCAGCGACGCCTTCAGCCAGAAAGACCTGTTCGACCTAACGGCGCTGCGCGCGCAGGAAGGCGCGCAGGGCTACGAGTTCTATTTCGGCGTCCAGCCCGAGCCGCGCAATGCCGGCCTCGCATACGTGGGCGGCACCACGGCCACCGGCTTCCACACCTGGCCGACCAATACCAGGACGGCCGGCCTGTTCGGTGGCGCCGATGCCGCACTGATCACCGAACTGATCGCCCACGAGGTTGCGCACAATTTTGGCCGCACGCATACCTTCGAGGACAGCAGCTACCCATACGCCAACGGCCGGCTCGGTACATACGCCGGTCTGAGTCTGTTCCAGAACAGTCCGGCGGCATTGCCGGGCGCGCAGTGGTATGACGTCATGTCGTACTCGGCGCCCAAGTGGTTCTCGGACTACAGCGCAAATGGTGTACAGCGCGATGCCGAACTCCGCGCCATCCGCCTGCCCGGGACGTCGGCACTGGCTGGCCTGCGTACGGACAGCACAGTGCAAGCCATAGTTGCCCCGCTACGCCTGCTCGAAATCAGCGGCGACCCTGCGACCGGCAACGTCAGCCTGCACAGTACGCTCGACCACACCGTGGACACGCTCGCGGCCCAACCCGTGCCTGACACCCTGCGCGGCAGTGTGAACGAACGCTTGTGGATTCGCATCAGTCTTGCCGACGGCAGCACGCAATGGTTCGTGCCGACGGTCCGCAGTGTGTCGGATGGCGACACGCCGGCGGTGACAGCGGCACTGCATCTGCCGGCAGCCATGGAGATCGCCAGCGTGTCGCTGGTGCGTGATGGGACGGTGGTGCGCAGCTGGCCACAGTCCGGCAGCACCGCCACCGCTGCTCCCACCGCTACGCTGCAGGAGAGCGCCGGGCGCATTACCGTGCGCTGGGATCCGCACTACCGGCTGTCGCTCGTCCATCTGTCGGCGAACGGGGTACGTACGGCGCTGGCGGTCAACCTGACCGGCGGCCAGGTCACGCTAAACGCGCCGCAGGAAACCGGGGGCAGCTGGATGTGGAGCCTGAGCGATGGCCTCGCCTTGCATCAGGGCAGCCAGCGCAGGACGACGGGCATCTGAGTGACGCTGGGCCGGCAGCGCGATGCCGGCCCCGACGATTGGCGACGGGAATTATTTGGCGACAGGAATGACGGTCGACCGCGGCACCGGTACCGCGGTCACCGCGTTCTTGGCGGAACCGGAAATGATGCGGTCGGAATAGGTGAGATACACCAGGGTGTTACGCTTGGCATCGACGGTGCGCACCACGTGCAGCTCCTTGAAAATTGCCGACATGCGTTCGCTGAACACGTCCTGCTGCTGTCGCAACGGCTCACGGAAACGCAGTTCGCCGACCTGGCGGCAGGCGATCGACGCTTCGCTCGGATCCTCGGCCAGACCCACCGCGCCCTTGATGCCGCCGGTGCGGGCGCGCGACACATAGCAGGTCACGCCTTCCACCAGCGGATCGTCATAGGCTTCGATCACCACGCGATCCGATCCGGTCAGCCGCCAGTTGGTATTGACGCTGCCGATCTCTTCGGCGCGCGAGCAGGCGCTCAGCAGGGTACAGG
>DATLHT010000323.1:0-2452 GCA_035539795.1 Burkholderiaceae bacterium | reverse complement strand
GCCTGGGCCATCACCGGCTCCGGACACTTCCTGGAGGAATCACTGGAACTGGCGCGCGCCCTGCCCAACGTCGATCTGTTCCTGTCGCGTGCCGGCGAAGAAGTCCTGGGCATCTACGACATCCGCCTCGAAACGCTGCGCCAGCATTTCCGCGTGTTTCGCGACAAGACCGCCAGCGCCGTGCCGGTCGGCATGCTGTATTCGCACCACTACCACACTGCGGTGATCGCACCCGCCACCAGCAACACGGTCGCCAAGTGCGCCTTCGGCCTGTCCGATACGCTGCCGACCAATATCTTTGCGCAGGCCGGCAAGCTGGGTATTCCCGGCATCGTGTTCGCCTGCGACACCGAGCCGGTGGTGGTCACGCGTAGCCCCCACGGCTGGGTCAAGCTGCATCCGCGCAATATCGAACTGGAGAATGTCGAGCGCCTGCGCGCCCTGGACCACTGCCGCGTGGCATGTTCCGTAGAGGGACTGCGCGCGGCCCTCGACCTCCGTCTGCAGGAGCTTTCGCTGGCATGGAACACATCGTCTTCCTGACCGGCCGGCTGGCGGAAAAGGGCCTGCATCGCGTGCTCGAGAGCATGGCGCCGGCCCCGTTCACCTGGGAAGTGCGGGAGATCGGCGTGCAAGTAGCCGCGCTGATGACCGCTGACCTGGTACGCCGCCGCGTGGCCGCACCCGTACATGCCGACCGCATCATCGTGCCGGGCCGCTGCCGTGGCGATCTCGACATGCTCAGCGCGCACTACGGCCTGCCCGTGGAACGCGGGCCGGACGAGCTGAAGGACCTGCCGCGTTTCTTCAACCAGAAGGCCAAGCCGATGGACCTGTCGCAGCATGACATCCTGATCTTCGCCGAGATCGTCGATGCGCCGCAGCTCGACATCCCCGCCATCTGCGCGCGTGCGCGCCAGCATGTGGCCGAGGGCGCGGACGTGATCGACATCGGCTGCCTGCCCGCCACGCCGTTTCCACATCTCGAGGACACGGTGCGCGCGCTCAAGGCGGAAGGGTTTACCGTCAGTGTCGATTCAATGAACGCTGATGAGCTGGTGCGCGGCGGCAAGGCCGGGGCCGATTACCTGCTCAGCCTCTCGGTCGATACGCTGTGGATTGCCGACGAAGTCGATTCGATCCCGATCCTTGTGCCGCGCGAACCCGCCGACGAAGACTCGCTGTACGCTGCCATCGACGCGATGGAGAAACGCGGGCGGCCGTATTTCGCCGACTCGATCCTCGATCCGATTCCGTTCGGCCTGCTGTCCTCGCTGGGCCGCTACGAGCGGCTGCGCGCGCGCTATCCGGACGCGCCCATCCTGCTCGGCATCGGCAATGTCACCGAACTTACGGAGGCCGACACTGCCGGCATCAACGCTGTGCTGTTCGGCATCGCAGTCGAGATGCGCGCCGGCGCGGTGCTGACGACGCAGGTCAGCCCGCATGCGCGGCGCGCCATCCGCGAGGCCGACGTGGCGCGCCGCATGATGTTCGCCGCACGCGAGCACCGCATGCTACCCAAAGGCATCAGCGATGACCTGATGTCGCTGCACGAAAAGGACCCGTTTCCCGATACGCCGGAAGACATCGCCGAGACCGCCGCGGCCATCCGCGACCCCAATTTCCGCGTGCAGATCGCGCCCGACGGCATCCACGTCTACAACCGCGACGGCCATCACGTGGCGGCCGATCCGTTCACGCTGTGGCCGCAGCTCAAGCTGGAACACGATGGCAACCATGCCTTCTACATGGGTGTGGAACTGGCGCGCGCGGAGATCGCCTGGCAACTCGGCAAGCGCTATGCGCAGGACCAGTCGCTGGCCTGGGGTTGCGCCGTGGAACGCGATCCGGACAATCTCCAGGAATGGTGCGCACCCGGCACCACCATGAAAACGCAGGAATCCAGATGAACGCAGTAGCGTGAATGAAATGCAGAACGACATGATCTTCGAGACCGTGGTGTCCACGGTCGGTACGGATGGCGCGCCGCACCTCGCGCCGATGGGCGTGCGCTACCAGGGCGACGATGTCATCCTGATGCCTTTCAAGCCCTCCGCCACCTACGACAACATCGTCGGCACTGGCCACGCCGTGCTCAATCTCACCACCGACGTGCGCGTCTTCGCCGGCTGCGTCACGGGCCGCCGCGACTGGCCACTGGTGAAGGCTGAACGCATTCCCGGCATGCGCCTGGAGGCAGCGCTCAACCATGTCGAGCTGCGCCTGATGGAAGAGCGCGCAGACGAGCAGCGCCCGGTACTGCGCATGGCGCGCGTACATGCCGCGCGGCATGGCGACTTTGCCGGCTTCAATCGCGCCCAGGCGGCAGTCATCGAGGGTGCGGTACTGGTGAGCCGCCTGCATATGCTGCCAGCCGAGAAGGTTCGAGAAGAAATCGCCTATCTGCAGATCGCCATCGACATGACCGCGGGCCCCGACGAGCATGAGG
>DATLHT010000322.1:0-3974 GCA_035539795.1 Burkholderiaceae bacterium | reverse complement strand
ATCCACGCGAAGGCACGCACCAGGAAGCTGGTCCACAGCGGCATCAGCACCCAGACGGCCAGCGAGTTGCGCGTCGAGCCCTTGACCGTGGCGAGCAGGTACGCCACGGGATAGGCGCCGATCAGGGCGAACACTGTCGTCCAGCCTGCCGTCTTGAGCGTGATCAGCAGCACCTTGAGGTACACGTCGTCGCTGACCAGACGCTGGTAGTTCACCAGCGAGGCGGCCCCGCTGTCATCGAAGAAACTCAGGTACAGCAGCGTGCTGATCGGAAATGCAAAAAACACGCCGAGGAAGAGGATGGCCGGCAACAGCGGCCAAAGCTTGGATACCCGGCCCAGCAGGCTGCGCTGCGGCGCAGTCTGCCCGGCTGGAGCCGCGGCGAGCGGCGCGCTGGCGGGCCCGCTCATGCCCGTGCTCCTTGCGCATCGCGGATCGTCACGGTGCGCGCGCGCGACCAGCCGAGGCGTGCAGCCTCGCCCTTGCGCAGTCGCTGGCTGTTGCCGGTCAGCTGCGTAACCTTCATGGTCGTCCGGTCGGACAGTTCGATGTACGACTTGGTGACGTTGCCGGCGACGATGGTGTCGCGCACGGTGCCGCTGACCATGTTGTCGTCGCGCTCGCCGTCACCCAGCACGCGCACGCTCTCCGGGCGGACCATGAACGTTACCTGCTCGCCGCTGCGCACCGGCACATCGGCAATCGCTTCGATCACCGCGCCGTCCGCCATGGCGAGCGTCGCGTGGCCGTCGGAGACCTGCTTCACGGTGGCCGCGACCAGATTGGATTCGCCCAGGAAGTCAGCCGCGAACACGGTACGCGGACGGAAGTACAGCTCATCCGGCGTGCCGAGCTGTTCGATGCGCGCATTGTTCATCAGGCAAATGCGGTCCGACATGACCATCGCTTCTTCCTGGTCGTGCGTCACGTACAGCACGGTGATGCCGAGCTGCTCGTGCAGCGCCTTGATCTCGAGCTGCAGCGCATCGCGCAGCTTCTTGTCGAGCGCGCCAAGCGGTTCGTCCATGAGAATGATCGACGGCTCGTAGACGAAACAGCGCGCCAGCGCGATACGCTGCTGCTGACCACCCGACAGTTCGCGCGGCAGGCGGCCGGCGACGTGGCCGAGCTGCACCGTGTTGAGCACGCGCTCGACGCGGGTGCGGATCTCCGACTCGGACACGCGCCGCATGCGCAGCGGGAAGGCGATGTTGTCGAAGATCGTCATATGCGGGAACAGCGCGTAGTTCTGGAACACCATGCCGATGTCGCGCTGGAACGGCGGCAGGTAGGTCGCCAGCTTGCCGTCGATCCAGATCTCGCCGCTGTCGGGCGAATTGAGGCCGGCAATGGCCATCAGCAGGGTCGACTTGCCCGAACCGGACGGGCCGAGCAGCGTGAGGAACTCGCCCTCGCGCATCTCGAGGCTGGTGGATTCGAGCGCGACTACGGGACCATAGGTCTTGCGCGTGTCGCGGATCTTGAGTTTGATCGATGGATTTTTCATATGCGTCTCCGAACGCCGGGCGGCAGCCGCCCCTGCCCGGCGTGCGGGCAAGACATTGCGCTAGCGAAATACCGTGGTGCAGCCACGGCGGCCTGATATCGATTCGGGGCAGGATCACGATGCAGTCCGGACGCGTGCGTCGCATCACGTCACGGACAGCAATCCGCCGACCCTGCCCAGTCAGCTTAGGACAGCAGCCAGGAGTTATAACGATCCGTGATCGCATCCTTGTGCTTGCCCCAGTACTCGGCGTTGGCCTGCGTCAGCGAGGCGAAGTACTCCGGGTTGTTCGGCAGCAGCTTGGCGCGTTCCGGCTTGATGTACTTGAAGGCGTCCGGTGCGGTCGGGCCGTACGTGAGCGTCTCGGTAAAGATGGCCTGCTGTTGCGGCTGGGCGCAGAACTCGAGGAACTCGCGGCACAGTGCGACGTTCGGGCCACCCTTGAGGATCGTGAAGCCCTCGTAGGTCCAGATGCCCTGGTTCCACACCAGCTTCACCGGCGCGCCATCGTCGATGGCGACCTGCGCGCGGCCGTTCCAGGCCGGGATCATGTCGACTTCGCCGGTCTTGAGCAGTTGCGAGGTTTGCGCGCCGTTTTCCCACCACACGCCGACTTCCTTCTTGATCTGCGACAGCTTGCGGAAGGCGCGGTCGAGGTCGAGCGGATACAGCTGGCTCGGCGGCACGCCATCGGCCAGCAGCGCTTCCTCGATGGTGTCATAGGGGTTCTTGCGCAGCGAGCGCAGGCCGGGGAAGCCCTTGGTGTCGAAGAAGTCCTTCCAGCTTTGCGGCGCCTTCTTGACCGTGTCCGTGCGGTAAGCGATCACCGTGGCATACACGTCGATGCCGAGGATGAATTCGCCGCGCATGTTCGCGGGAATCTTGCTGACGTTCGGGCCGAGGCCCTTCGGGCCGGCGATCGGCTCGAGGTGGCCGAGCTTGGCCAGCGCCATGTGCGTGGAGTTGCTCAGGTGCGCCATGTCCCAGCGGTAGTTGCGGGACTCGACCATGGCCTTGACCATGCCGCTCGGCTCGGACTCGGACGCCACGCCGACCACAGTCACGCCCGTGGCTTTCTTGAACGGCTCGTAGAACGCCTTGGAGAATGCCTTGGTGAAAGGGCCACCCGGATCACGGGTGACAAGGCGGTGGTTCTGGCCCAGCACGATGGCC
Organism: Burkholderiaceae bacterium; assembly: GCA_035539795.1. Taxonomy (GTDB): domain Bacteria; phylum Pseudomonadota; class Gammaproteobacteria; order Burkholderiales; family Burkholderiaceae; genus Imbroritus. The sequence continues at coordinate 1,294 of DATLHT010000322.1, read as the reverse complement.
GGTGCGCCGAGCGCCGCGGCGCCAGCCACGACAGCTGCGCCCTTCACGAAGGCACGGCGGCCTGCTTGTGTCTCACGGGCGGTATTGATGTCCTTGTCCTGCATACCTGACTCCTTCATTGGATTGATCGGTGCTGTTCCGTCACATGGCGCTACCTCATCGCTTTATCACCACGTTACCGCGGTGCTATCTGCAAGCGCCATGCCACCAGCTTGTTGTCGTTTTATGACTGTTCGAAAAGTATGCGAGGCCTTATCTAAAAAAGCAAATAACAAAAACTGTGTAGTCTATAAACATGACTTATACTCTGTACTGGTGCGCTTCCATGCACCGCGATGCAGCTTCATGTCCCGTTTTCATGCACGCGAGAGACGCTTATGCATATCCGTCAGCTGATGGCCCTGCGCGCCGTCATTTCCTCCGGTACGACGACCCAGGCCGCCGAAGTGCTCGGGGTAACACAGCCGGCGGTGAGCAGCCTGATCGCCACGCTGGAGAAAGAAGTCGGCTTCAAGCTGTTCGAACGCGTGAAGGGGCGACTCGTGCCAACCCTGGAAGCGGACCGCATGGCGGAGGAAGCGGAGCGGACCATCGCCAGCTTCCGGCGCATGGAGGAAATGGCAAAGGATCTGCGGCAACTGGCGGCAGGCCAGCTGCGTATCGCCTGCATGCCGGGCATCGCGCTCGATTTCATGCCGCGCGTGCTGGCACGCTTCCAGGCCGACAAGCCCGACATCAAGGTATCGCTGCAGATCCGCTCATCGATGCGCGTGCGGGAATGGATTTCGGCGCAATATTTCGATCTCGGCATCGCCGAGCTGCCGGTGGACGATCCGGCCATCGAGGTCGAGCCGCTGCAGATGCGCTGCGTGTGCGTGATGCCGGAAAATCATCCGCTCGCGCGCAAGAAAGTCATCACGCCGCAGGATCTCGACGAGGTGCCGTTCATCTCGCTCAATGGCGATCACATGACGTATTTCCGGATTGCGGATGCGTTCGAGGAGGCAGGCGCGAAACTGAACGTGCGCGCCGAAGTGCAGCTGTTTGCGCCGGCCTGCGCCATGGTCGCGTCAGGCGGCGGGGTGTCGATCGTGGACCCGGTCAGCGCCAAGGTCTACGAGGGGCGCGGTATCGCCGTGCGCCCGTTCCGACCGGCGATCCGCTTCGATGTGGGGCTGATGTTCCCGGCCTATCGCCCGCGCTCGCTGCTCATGCAGAACTTCGTGGCGACGCTCAAGCAGGCGATGCAGCCCTACCTGCTGTGACGCGTCCGCATGCGGACGCGTCACAGCAG
>DATLHT010000321.1:0-2168 GCA_035539795.1 Burkholderiaceae bacterium | reverse complement strand
GCGGCACGGTCTCGGGGATGGGGGTCATGGGGGCGGTTCGGGTGTGGGGTGAGACGGATTTTAAGGCAGGTGGTGTGCAGGCGGCGCTACACTTCGGCACCCCCCACTGCGTGAACCCACCATGCCCGCCACGTCCGACCTGCTGGCCTTCGCCCTTGTCTCGCTGGCCATGGTGCTGACGCCCGGGCCGAACATGATCTACGTGATCTCGCGCTCGATCTGCCAGGGCCGCGTGGCCGGGCTGATCTCGCTGGGCGGGGTGGCGCTGGGCTTCGTGTTCTACATGCTGTGCGCGGCGCTGGGCATCACCGCGCTGCTGATGACCGTGCCGTTCGCCTACGACGCGCTGCGCATCGGCGGCGCGCTGTACCTGCTGTACCTGGCCTGGCAGGCACTGAAGCCGGGCGGCCGCTCGCCGTTCGCGGTGCGTGACCTGCCGGTGGACGGCCCGCGCAAGCTGTTCGCGATGGGCTTCCTGACCAACGTGCTGAACCCCAAGGTCGCGGTGATGTACCTGTCGCTGCTGCCGCAGTTCCTGCACCCGGACAACGAGGGCAGCGTACTGATGCAGTCGCTGGTGCTGGGCTCCACCCAGCTGCTGGTCAGCGTGAGCGTGAATGCGGTGATCGCGATAATGGCCGGCAGCATCGCCGGCTTCCTGGCGGCCCGTCCCACCTGGCAGGCGGTGCAACGGTGGTTCATGGGCACGGTGCTGGCCGGGTTGGCCGTGCGCATGGCGGTGGATGGGCGGCGGTGATGACCCTTCCGATGCTGCAGCGATACTCCTATCTCAAGATCGATGGACCGTCCTGCGTATGAACATGCTGTGCCGGCTGTAATTCAAGGATCGCTGCTTGCGATTGACTCAATGCATCATCACGATGAAGCGACTCCGCTTCAGGCGCACGAAGCGCATCCATCGTATTCATGTGTCCTCGGCGATGGGCTGGATCATCCATTGCTCCCTCCACTATGAAGACCCTCTCACCACGAGCCAGGCTCTCTGTCGGGTTGTTCAACACAACGTGGTCAACTCGGGACAACCCCTGCTCCTTCGCCAGTACCAGCAGGCTTGCGGACATGCGCTGACTCGACTCGTCCCACGGCTTCCCATGCTCGGCGTCCAGGCGTTCCACACCAGCCCTGATCTGCATATAGAGAGCACGGTCTGCATCGCCAAGTTCAGCTGTTGAAGAAGGCACTCGATGCAGCGACGGCGAGTCGTCGGCGGGAGTGCCAACTCTGTCCGCAACTGCGGTGCGTTCGGCGTCAAGTTCTGGCTCTGGCCTGCGTCGTCGCTGCCGCTGCGAGGGCGCTATGTGCTGGTCATAGAACGCGCCGTAGTAAAGCTCGTAATTCGCATGAGGACCAACAGATGGAGCCTCCGTCTTGAAAACCTCAGCGATCTGTTCAATCGCTTGGCTGCGGTTGATCCGTCCAGCCTGGAGTTCCGCCGCAATGGCTCCATATTGTTGTGGCCGGTTACCTGTGCCGGAAACGCCAATGTCCGGACCGCCAGCGGCGACAATTTCGCGCTGGACTTGGACATTGCTGAGAGTCGCAGCTGCTTCTCCTCGCAACTTGCTGTTTACATAGGATTGCTTAGTCGTCGGATCTGATGGTTCGGTGAAGAGATGGTGCCCAATTTCGTGAGAAAGAGAACGTGCGATTCTGGAGCCTTGCCCGATTGCGTTCTCGTCAATAACGATCTTCACACCGGGAATAAGATAGGTGCCGTCACCGGCTCGCCCCCATTCGACACCCAGGTTGTCGCGATCAGCCTGTGCGAGACCCGCTCGAAGTGTTGGGGATTTCGCCAGAAGCGGCGCCAGCGAGGGATCGGCCAATGGCGAAGCCGGACGACGTGTGGTTCCTGGTCGGCCACCCTCCTGCGGCTGAGACAGTGCAAGTTCTTCATTACGCTCCATGGTGCGGCTCCTTCGCAATGACAGGGGGTTAGCGCTGACTGATCGATACGAAGGTCAGCGTCTTGTAGTCGAGGGAGAGCCCGAGCACAACCTTGGCACTGTTCACCTGAGCAGACCAGTAAGGGCGGGAGCCAGGCGCATCGGGGTGAGGTGGCTCTATGGCGGAGTTCTCCCAGATGATTTCCTCGAGCGCGATGCTCGGTGGCGCGACCTCAAAGATCAGGGTCGCGTGCGTAGGAT
>DATLHT010000320.1:0-6223 GCA_035539795.1 Burkholderiaceae bacterium | reverse complement strand
CCCAATATCTTCAGACGCGCGAGGATGTGGGTTACGTGGTGATGGACATCGATGCAGCCCACTCGGAGCTGGCTTTGACCCAGCTGGCCGAGGTGCCCGGAACGCTGCGCAGTCGTGTCTTGTTCTGAGGCTCACAGGGTCAGGCTAGTAGTAGCAATCATTCGATTGCCCGCACACGGTACGCTTTGCGCGCAAGACGCCCCATCGCCGCAGGCATCGTCGCGTTTCGCAAAGTGCCGTTGAAGATCAACAAAATCTACGGATAAGTTCTAAGAATTCCGCTTTGTACGGAACAAGTTGGATCGCTCGACCAGATGGACCATTTGCGCTGCAGCATGAATCGTCAGATGGTGAGGAGTGGAGCCCGGCCGCGGAGAAATATAGGCTGCCATCGCGCGCGCCAGGTCGGGCGTCTGATCGGCTGCGCCGGCGAGAAGCGCGATGACCAAGTTTTCGAGCGCGATCACGCGAACCTGCAACTGCACCAGTTCAGCATTCGTCAGATCAACCTCTGTTTGCACCTCTCCGGACTTCGCACTCTTCGAGGCATGATCGCCATCGGCGCCCCCCTCATTCTCCCAGCGGGAAATCGCCTTTTGAAGCTGTTTCGAACGGTCTAACTTGTCGCGCTCTGGGCTGGCATCAGAAGCGCCGCACGCATTCAAGGTCCCGTCTGCGCCCGGCGTGTCGCCCGCGAGCCATGGCATCGTGTCGACGGCGGCGCCTGGGTCCTCTTCGCCCAGTACCGACTGATTGGCAGAGTCGTCTGATCCAGGCTGGTGCGGCGTTGACTTGTTTTGGATGCCCATCGAGTTTTCTGTCGGTAGATCGTCGCTTGCAAGACCGGGCTGAAGAATCAACTCGACTCCGCTATTTGGGAGAAATGGGGCGATGCATTTCGAGTCCGCCGCCCTTCACTGGAATCTTTGCCATCTTCAGCCTGATCTCCTCGATGGCGTGAGAGGGCTCAAGGCCTTTGGGACATACCTCGGAGCAGTTCATGATAGTGCGACAGCGGAACAGGCGGTAGGCATCGTTCAGATTGTCCAGGCGTTGCTGGGTCGCGCGGTCGCGGCTGTCGAAGATGAACCGGTAGGCCTGTATCAACCCCGCCGGCCCGACGAACTTGTCCGGGTTCCACCAGAACGAGGGGCACTGGCTGCTGCAGCAGCCGCACATGATGCACTCATAGGCGCCGTTCAGCTTGTCGCGCTCGGCCGGCGACTGGAGGCGTTCCTTCTCTGGCGGCGGCTCTGGATTGATGAGGTACGGCGAGATCGAGTGGTACTGCTTGAAGAAGTTGGTCATGTCGACCACGAGATCCCGAATTATCGGAAAACTCGGCAAAGGGCGCAGGACCACCGGCTCCTTCAGACTGCGCACAGGCGTGACGCAGGCCAGCCCGTTGCGACCGTTGATGTTCATGGCGTCGGAGCCGCAGACACCTTCCCGGCACGACTTCCTGAACGTCAGCGTGTTGTCCTGGCGTTTAAGCCGCAGGATCACGTCCAGAAGCATGCGATCTCCTTCGACCAGCTCTATCTCGTAGTCCTGCATGTACGGTCTGTCGTCGTGCTCGGGGTTGTAACGGAAGATCGAAAGTTTCATGTGCAACTCCAGTGGGCATTCATATGAGAGCGAGAGAGCATCAGCGCTGCGTTCGCAGAAGAATCCAGAAAACCCAGGCTGCCATGCCCAGGAGAGCAACGCCCACGACCCACAGCATGAATAGGCGCAGGCTTGCCGGCCGGGCGTAGTCGATAAGCACATCGCGCAAGCCGACCCACATGTGCGACAGCAACGCTGCGAAGAAGGAAAATATGGCGATGGTCATGCCGGGGTGGTCGACCCAGCCTCGCCACTCGGCATAAGAGTCGCGTGGATGAAGCAGCAAGGAGGCAAGCAGAAAAAGGATGAAAAGCAGCATGTATGGCGCGCTCACCCGTTGCACCCACCATGCCGCCAACCCTGTGGCCCGTAACTTCACAGCAGGACTCCTGCCGCGAGCAATGCGACCGCAACGCCGCCCAAATTCACAAACCATGCACTGCGTCGTGCTGCGCGCAGCGGCGAGCCCAGGTTGAAATCGGACAACAGATGCCGGACGCCTGCAAGCAGATGGTGCGACAGCGCCCACAGCAGGATCACGGCGACGCCCTTGACCGGCATGAGCTCGAACATTGCGCTCACGTCGGCGAAGGCTTGTTCGCTTCGCAGCGAACGATCCAGCAGGTAGACGCTAACCGGAACGCCTACGGCCAGGAGAATTCCGGTCACGCGATGGCCGATTGAGGTCCAAGCGCCGACGGGCATCTGAATCTGCATCGGGTTGAGGAATACTGGGCGTGAAGATCGGGGTATCTTCATCGGTATCCGATCCCCATCACGTAGTCGCGCAGAAGGGACTCTTCGTATTCCTCTTCCGCAAACAGTGCCCTGAGTGCGTCTCGCGCATTCACGACACCCAGCGGCTTGGAATGGTCGTCAACGACTGGTATGTGTACGAATCCGCGCTTCGCCATCATCGACAAGACATCAGGTAAGCGGTCGCTCGGACGGCAGTAGGTGACATCCCGAACCATCAGTTCAGCCGCCGCTCGCGTACAGCCGGTGCCGCGGCAATGCCCGATCTGCTGGACAATGTTTGTTTTCGTGATGATGCCAACCATAGCCCCATTGGGATCGCAGACGACGACAAGACTTATCTGCGTGTCCGAGAGAAGCTTGGCCACCTCCACGAGCAAGGTGTCGACCCCAACAGTCACCAGTCGCGAACGTGTTGTTGCATCTATGCCACTGACAAGCTTTGTATTCATTCTCTGATCACGTCCCTATCGATCCAAGTCACGTTCGAAGCGGCAGTCGCTTGCAGCGTTGCCAGTGCCCTCCAGCGATTCAGGCATCTTCAATCGTCAAATTGGATTGATGCGTCAGTGACCGCAACGTCTCAAGCGCAAACCGATGAAGATGACGGTCACCTAACTCGGCTCATGGTCAGCGCCGCGATCACTCTTCGCTCATTATCTTGGCTGGGTCAGCGCACGTATGTTCGCTAGCGAACATGGTTGACCTTCTGGCCTGCATGCGCGGCGTTCACGTGCACCAAGTGCCAATGCGCTCCGTCACATCGCGCCATTGAGAGGAAGATGGTGTTTGGCACCACGGGGTTTCGAAATTTCCAGGAAGGGAAAGACATGGACACACAAGCAAAACACGACCATGCCGGCCACCCCAACGGCGCGTCAAAACCACTTCATCCTGCGACCGGGCTGAAAGATCCCGTGTGCGGGATGGCGGTCACCGAGCAGTCGCCACACCACCTGGAGCACGCGGGGCAGCCCTACTATTTCTGCAGCGCGAAGTGCCAAGCCCGGTTTGCGGCCGAACCGGCCCGGTTTGTTCACGCCGAGGTGGGGCGTCACGCAGCCCCAACGCCCGCGCCGCAGGGCAAGCCCGGCACGCTCTACACCTGTCCCATGCACCCGGAGATCCGGCAGGACCACCCGGGCAACTGTCCCAAATGCGGCATGTCGCTGGAGCCGGTCATGCCCGAACTGGACGCCGATGAGAACCCCGAGCTGGTGGACTTCCAGCGGCGGTTCTGGTGGACCTTGCCACTCACGGTGGTGGTCGCCGTGCTGGCGATGTTCGGCCACAACCTCGGCTGGTTCGACATGGCCACACAGAGCTGGATCGAGCTGGTGCTGACCGTGCCGATCGTGCTGTGGGCCGGCTGGCCATTCTTTGTGCGCGGCGCGCAGTCGATCGTGAACCGCAGCCCCAACATGTGGACGCTGATCAGCCTGGGCACCGGTTCGGCGTTTGTGTACAGCGTGGTGGCCACGGTGGCGCCGCAGGTGTTCCCCGATTCCTTCGTGTCGATGGGACGGGTGTCGGTGTACTTCGAAGCAGCAGCGGTGATCATCTCGCTGACCCTGCTGGGTCAACTGCTGGAGCTCAAGGCGCGATCACAAACCTCGGCCGCCATCCGCTCGCTGCTGGGTCTGGCGCCCAAGACCGCGCGGCGCATCGCGGCCGACGGCCAGGAAGAAGACGTGCCGCTGGCCCATGTGCATGTGGGCGACCTGCTGCGTGTGCGCCCCGGCGAGAAGGTGCCGACCGACGGCACCGTGGTCGAGGGCAGCAGCGCACTCGACGAATCGATGCTCACGGGCGAGCCGCTGCCGGTGACCAAGCGGGTCGGTGACAAGCTGATCGGCGCCACGCTCAACACCAGCGGAGCATTGGTGATGCGCTCCGAACACGTGGGCTCGGACACCGTGCTCTCGCAGATCGTGCAGATGGTCGCCATGGCCCAGCGTTCGCGCGCGCCCATGCAGCGCATGGCCGACCAGGTGGCGGGCTACTTTGTCGTGGGTGTCGTGGTCGCGGCGCTGCTCACCTTCTTCGGTTGGGGTCTGTTCGGACCCGAGCCGAGCTGGGTCTATGCCCTCATCAACGCGGTGGCCGTGTTGATCATCGCGTGCCCCTGCGCGCTGGGCCTGGCGACGCCCATGTCCATCATGGTGGCGACCGGGCGCGGCGCCACCAACGGTGTCTTGTTTCGCGACGCCGCCGCCATCGAAAACCTGCGCAAGGTCGACACACTGATCGTCGACAAGACGGGCACCCTGACCGAAGGCCGCCCCACCTTCGAACGCGCCATCGGACACGGGAGCGTCCCCGAAGACGAGGTCTTGCGCCTCGCCGCCAGCCTGGACCAGGGCAGCGAACACCCGCTGGCCGCCGCCATCGTGGCCGCAGCAAAGCAACAGGGGCTCACACTCGACAAGCCCGAACAGTTCGACTCCGCGTCCGGCATCGGGGTCAAGGGTGTCGTGAGCGGCAAGTCCCTGGCCTTGGGCAACACAGCACTCATGCAACAACTGGGTGTGGACGTGGCGCCTCTGGCCGCCCAGGCCGAAGCGCTGCGCGCACAGGGCGCCAGCGTCATGTTTCTCGCAGTGGACAAGGCATTGGCCGGTCTGCTCGCCGTGCCCGACCCGGTCAAAGCCACCACGGCCGCTGCGCTCGCGTCGCTGCGCCAGGCCAACATCCGCGTGATCATGGCCACCGGCGATGGCCTGACCACCGCGCGCTCCGTGGGCCAACGCCTGGGCATTGACGAGGTTCACGGTGAAGTGAAGCCCGCCGACAAACTCAAACTCGTGGAGAAACTCCAGGCGGAGGGCCGCGTGGTCGCGATGGCCGGCGACGGCATCAACGACGCGCCGGCACTGGCCCGCGCCGATGTGGGCATTGCCATGGGCACGGGCACCGATGTGGCGATGAACAGCGCGCAACTCACGCTGGTCAAGGGCGATCTGCGTGGCATTGCAACGGCCCGCGGGCTCTCGGTGGCGACGGTGGCGAACATGAAGCAGAACCTGGCTTTCGCCTTCGTCTACAACGCCCTGGGCATTCCGCTGGCCGCGGGCTTGCTGTACCCGTTCACCGGCTGGCTGTTGTCGCCCATGATCGCTGCGTTGGCCATGAGTCTCAGCTCGGCCTCGGTGATCGGCAACGCGCTGCGGCTGCGGGGCGCAGTCATCCGGGAAGAGTGATTAGGACGCAGAAGTCCAAATGAAAAGACCTTCTCGTCAGAACTGACGAGAAGGTCTTGAAGGTCTGGCTCGCATGCAGCGAAGCCTTGACCGCAGGAGCGCAGGTGGCCAGCCTCAGTTGTGATGGCCTTTGTTCAGCAAGACATACAGACGCGCGACTTCGTTGCCCATCGTCGCGATGCTCTTCCCGTCGGCCGTCTGCATGACGGCACCCTTGCCGAGATGAATAGCACGTCCAAACTTGCTTTCCTTCGCCATCAGGCCGTCCTTGAAGACGTAGAGCTTTTGCCGCCCTGCAGCGAAATGACCTGCTTGGCCTCGGACTGCGCTGCGTCCATGGCGAATGCATGGGCCAGTCCGCCAGAGGAAATCATTCGATCTGAAAACCCATTTCTGATGCCTATGCCAGCAGACTAGAAGCGGGGTTTTTGGAAAGCCCACCTCGGCGCTGGTACCCGAGCACAACGGCAACGGACTGGTGACCCGTCATGGCCATCGTGTCCGCGATCGAGACGTTTTGGGCGGCGGCTTCGGTGACGAAGCCGGACCGCAAAGAATGCGCAGAAAACTCCCCCTCCACCCCCGCCAACAAACACCGCGCCCGAACGATGTCGCGCACGGCCGCGGCCGATAGCGGACCGCCCAGGTGGCCGCCTTTG
>DATLHT010000319.1:0-6336 GCA_035539795.1 Burkholderiaceae bacterium | reverse complement strand
GAATCGGCCCCTTGTGCGCGCACAGTGGATGGTCGGCAGGCAGCACCACGCGCAGCTCGTCTTTCCAGAACGGCGTGAAGCGTACGTGTGGCGGCGGCTGGAATTGTGGCGAGGGGCGCAGCAGACCGACGTCGATGTGCCGGTCTTCGAGCGCCTGCAGTTGCGGGCCGGTGGCCATGTGCATGATCTCGAGGCGGGCGAGCGGCCATTCCTGCCGGAAGGTGCGGATCAGCGCCGCAAAGCCGGGCACCAGCGGGACCGAGCCGGTGAAGGCGACGCGTAGCAGCCCGGCTTCGCCGCGCCCCGCGCGCTGCGTGAGTTCCACGGCGTTGGAGAGTTGCGAGAGTGTGGCGCGGGCCTGCTCGAGAAACACGCGGCCGGCCTCGGTGAGGCTGATGTGGCGGCGCGAGCGGTCGATCAGCTTGGTGCCGACGGCTTCTTCGAGCGCCATGATCTGCATGCTCAGCGGCGGCTGGCTGATGTTGAGGCGTTGCGCGGCGGCGGTGAAGCTGAGTTCTTCGGCCACGGCCACGAAGTAGCGGAGCTGGCGCAGGTCCATGGTGTCTCTCTCCTTGCGCGAATCTCTTCTATTCGATAAACGTATACAACGACGCTGAAATATATATTGGACTCGCTTTTACGAGTCTAGCATCATTGTCTGGCAGGCCCCAAGCCTTGAATGTTCAGCCACAGCAGATGTGCCGTGCGCGCTGGCAACCGCGATGTGCGGTGTGCCGGCGATGACAAGCGGCCCGCTTCCAGACAGGAGACAAGACCATGACCAAGCATGTTGTTCCGCCGGTGGGCGGCATCCGACGTACCGTTCTCAAAGCCACCGGCGCAGCTCTGTGCCTGATGCTGGCCGCCGCGCCGGTCCAGGCAGATGACTATCCTTCCAAGCCGATCCGCATCGTCGTGCCGTTCGCGGCTGGCGGCGCGGTGGATACGGTGGGCCGCATCATCGGCGACAAGTTGTCGAAGCAGCTCAAGCAGACCGTGCTGGTCGACAACAAGCCGGGCAACCACGCCAATATCGGCGCGCATGAAGTGGTGCGGGCACCGGCCGATGGCTCCACGCTGCTGCTCGGCGCGAACGGGCTCGCGACCAATCCCGCGCTCGACAAGAAGCTGCCCTTCAATCCACTCACTGATCTGGTGACGGTGGCGCGCGTGGGCTATGCCCCGCTGGTGCTGGTGGTGCCGACCAACTCGCCGGCGCGCACGGTAGCGGACCTGGTGCGCATCGCCAAGGAAAAGAACGGTGCGATGAACTATGGCTCGTCGGCCGTGGGCGGCTCGGGCCATCTGGCGAGCGAGCTGCTCAAGCGCGCCACGGGCATGGAAGCGCAGCACGTGGCCTACAAGGGCGGCGCGCCGGCGTTGACCGACCTGGTGGGTGGTCGACTTGATTTCATGATGATCAATCCGCTGGAAGCCGCACCCCACGTCAACACCGGCAACCTGCGTGCGCTGGCCGTGGCGACGAGCAAGCGCATCGGGCCATTGCCGAACGTGCCGACGTTTGCCGAAGCGGGCGTGCCGAATTTCGATGCCACGGTGTGGTGGGGCTTCATGGCGCCGGCCAAGACGCCGCCGGCCGTGGTCAACAAGCTGAGTGTCGAGATCCTGACCGCGCTGAAGGACAAGGACGTACAGCAGCGCCTGGCGACCATCGGCGCGATTGTCGAACCGCAGCCGGCGCCGGCCTTCGGCAAATTCCTGGCGGACGAGACGAAACGCTGGGGCGACATCATCCGCTCGGCGGGGATTTCGAACGAAGGGTGAGCTTCGGCAAGACATGCCGTTGCGCGTGCGCGCGGCCTGTCTTGCAGCGGCATCGTTTTATTGAATTGACTGCCCGGCTTGCCGGGCTTGAAGAAAGCGTTCCATGATCATTGATTGCCACGGTCATTACACGACCGCACCCAAAGCGCTGGAAGCCTGGCGCCTGAAACAGATTGCCGCCGTCAACGACGGCACCACGCTGCCGCTGGCGTCCGAGCTGCGGATCAGCGACGACGACATCCGCGAGACCATCGAGACCAACCAGCTGCGCATGATGCGTGAGCGCGGGCACGATCTCACCATCTTCAGTCCACGTGCGATTTTCATGGCGCACCATGTGGGCGACTTTGGCGTGTCGTCGACCTGGGCGGCTATCTGCAACGAGATGTGCTACCGCGTGTCGCAGCTGTTTCCGGACAACTTCGTGCCAGCGGCGATGCTGCCGCAGAGCCCCGGCGTCGATCCGGCCACGTGCATTCCCGAACTGGAAAAGTGCGTGCGCGAATATGGCGCGGTGGCGGTGAACCTCAACCCGGATCCGGCCGGCGGCTTCTGGAACAGCCCGCCGCTGACCGATGGGCACTGGTATCCGCTTTATGAAAAGCTGGTCGAGTACGACCTGCCGGCGATGATCCACGTGAGCCAGAGCTGTAATGCGTGCTTCCACACCACGGGTGCGCATTATCTAAATGGCGATACCACGGCCTTCATGCAGTGCCTGGACTCGGACCTGTTCCGCGACTTCCCCACGCTCAAGTTCATTATTCCGCATGGCGGCGGCGCGGTGCCGTATCACTGGGGCCGTTTCCGTGGCTTGGCGCAGGCGCTGAAGAAGCCATTGCTGGAAGAGCATCTGCTCAACAACGTGTTCTTCGATACCTGCGTGTACCACCAGCCGGGGATCGACCTGCTCACGAAAGTGATTCCCATCGACAACATCCTGTTTGCCAGCGAGATGATCGGCGCGGTGCGCGGCATCGATCCCGATACTGGATATCACTTCGACGATACGCGCCGCTACATCAACGCGGCGGAGATCGAGCCGGAAGCGCGCTTCAAGATCTTCGAGGGCAATGCGCGGCGCGTGTATTCGCGTCTCGATGCGCACCTGAAGCGCCAGGGCCGTTGAGGAGGACACGACAATGTATGAACTGGGCGTGGTCTATCGTTCCATCCAGCGCGCCGACCGCGACAGCGCGGACCGGCTCGCCGCCTATGGCTCGGCCACGGTGCATGAGGCCATGGGCCGCGTGGGATTGCTGGCGCCGTATATGCGGCCGATCTATCGCGGTGCGCAGGTGTCGGGCACTGCGGTGACCGTGCTGCTGCAGCCCGGCGACAACTGGATGATGCATGTGGTGGCCGAGCAGATTCAGCCTGGCGACATCGTCGTGGCCGCCGTGACGGCGCCGAGCACCGATGGCTATTTCGGCGACCTGCTGGCGACGAGCTTCATGGCGCGCGGCGCGCGAGCGTTGATCATCGATGCCGGGGTGCGCGATATCAAGACACTCGAAGAGATGCGCTTTCCGGTGTGGAGCAAGGCCATCTCCTCACGCGGCACGGTCAAGGCGACGCTCGGCTCGGTGAATATCCCGGTGGTGTGCGCCGGCATGTGGGTACGCCCGGGCGATGTGATTGTGGCGGATGACGACGGCGTCGTGTGCGTGCCGGCGGAACGCCCCGCAGCGGTGGCCGAGGCAGCGGCGAAGCGCGAAGCCAACGAGCAGGGCAAGCGCGAGATCTTTGCGGCGGGCACGCTGGGGCTGGATCTGTACAACATGCGCGAGCCGCTGGCGAAGCTGGGGCTGCGCTATATCGACTGAGTGCGCCGCAGCAGTGGGTGTACATCCATGGTTGACAGGGCGGGTCGTGCTACCGGGGCGACCCGCTTATTTTTTTGGGCGCGCTTCTGGCGGCAGCAGCGTGGGTGGCGATACGGCCTGTCCGGCATCTGCCGGGATGAACTTCAGCATGCCTGCCAGCGTCGGGCCACTGCCTGCGCCCTTGTCAGACGGATGTGCCACGCCATCGTAGACCGGCACCTCTGCAAAATCGAAGGGACTGAGTCCCGCCAGGCAAGCGACGTTCACACCATACTGGTGAGGATTGGAGCGGCGCTGGTGATGCGTGTAGATACCGCAGCGGGCGCAGAAGTAATGGCGCGCCGCTTGCGTGTTGAACTGGTACAGGGTGAGCGCCTCTTCGCCCGCGAGAATCTCGATGTCGGCCAGGTCGGCTGAGACTGCGATGGCTCCACGCATGCGGCAATACGAGCAGGAACATCGCCGTGCGGTGTGCAGCCCATCGGTCAGACGCACCCGAAAGCGCACCGTGCCGCAGTGGCAGGCACCGTCGATGGAGTCACGGATTTCGGGGGCTGTTGCGCTCATGCGATTCTCCTGCTGGGTATAACGGTTACAGCGTGCATTGCCATTCGGCGTTCTAGCTGGTCGCTGTCGCCAGCAAGCAAGCGTGCGCATTTTTTGAGCCGCCGCTTATCTGAACAGGCGATGGTCCATCGTAAACAGCTGCTTGTCCGCCACCTTCACCCGACGCATGTGCGGATGCGCCGGATTGAGCAGCAGGTTGAATTCCTGCGGGCACACCACGGACGGCACGCGCATGGCGAGGCGTGAACCGTCGCTCAGCCATTGCCGGCCCAGCGCCACGGTCTCGGCCGGATCGTGGTCGAGCGCGTCCCATCCTTCAGGCAATGGCGGCGAGACCGCGGCATCCACATCGGCATCGGGCACCTCGAGCGTGACCAGGAACAGGTTGCCGACCGGCAGCAGCCCCGCCATGTGCACACGTGCCTCGAGCACGGCTGTCGACACATGTTCGCAGGTATACACCACGGCCATGCCGCGCGGATTCCAGCGCCCGCCGGCGAGCGCCGCGCCCTGGCCGCTGAGGTCGTCGGCCTGGTAGCGGCCTGCGCGTTCCTTGGCGAGGCGGTAGACGATCATGCGCTGGTAACTCGCTTGGTTTTAGAGACGCTAGCAAAATGAAGCGAAGCGGTTCTGGCTAGGGCGGAGTGGGGAATTCGGATCGTTTTCGATCCGCCCGCGTAGCGGCATGCGCGTATCAGCGCATGCGCGCCCTGCAAGGGTGGGGCCGAAGACAGTACACGTAGTACGGCAAGGCCACGTAACGACGCCAGAATCATTTTGCTAGCGTCTCTTACACGCCGACGCCGTATTCGAAGCGCATCAGGATATCGCGCACACGGTCGTAGCCGGCCTGCGTATCGAGCATGTCGAGCGGGCGTTCGCCGCCGAGCAGGGCATTGGGATGCAGCATCCACTGCGAAGCGAGCTTGGCATCTTCCAGCACATCGGCTGCCTGGCTGTGCACGATCAGGATGCGGGCCACGCGGTCGGACTCGCCGGGGCTGAGGCGCTCGCCGGTAGCGATCTTGCGATTGATGGTGCTGGGCGCCCAGCGGATGCTGGTGAACAGGGTTTGCACGGGAATGCCGAGCAGGTCGGTGGCCATGCGGCCGACGATGGCCGGGTCCATGCCATCGCGAATCACCTGGATCTGGGTGCTGGCGTCGAGCTTGGCGAATTCCAGCTCGCGCACGGCGCTGCCGCGTGCCGGGCGCGCCGTAGCCGGCGCGGCCTTGGGGCTGCCCGAGGCCTCGCGGGCAGGCTTGCGTGCGGAAGGGGCGGGCAGGCGCGTGGTCATGGAAAGGCTCCCGGAAAGGACAGCGATGGAGCCATTATAGCGGATTTTACCAAAATGGAGAAATCAGACTCCATTTTGGCATAGGGCGGCCGATGGCGGGCTCGGCTGTGCGGGCTCCCGTGCGTGGCGGCGTGCTTTGCCATGCCCGTCGATCAGGGTAAAGTGACAGGGATCCGCCGCGCAAGCGACGCTGGCTGCACACCGCTCGCGCATCCGATGGACTTCCCGCTCACGAGACCCCCCATGACGTACCCGAATACCCAACTGTTCATCAATGGCCAGTGGCGCGATGCCGCCGAGGGCCGCACCCTGGCTGTCGTCAATCCCGCCACCGGGCAGGAGATCGGGCGCGTGGCGCATGCGTCGAAGGTGGATCTGGATGCGGCGCTCGAGGCCGCACAGAAAGGTTTCGAAACATGGCGTGACATGACGACCTCCGAGCGCAGCAAAATCATGCGCAAGGCGGCCGCGCTGATCCGCGAGCGCGCCGATGCGATTGCCCGCCTGCTGACGCAGGAGCAGGGCAAGCCGCTGGCCGAGGCGCGTGTCGAAGTGCTGGCGGCGGTGGATATCATCGAATGGTTCGCCGAGGAAACTTTCCGCGTATATGGCCGCATCGTGCCGTCGCGTGTGAACCTGTCGATCCGCCAGATGGTGCTGAAGGATCCGGTCGGACCGGTCGCGGCGTTCACGCCGTGGAATTTCCCCATCAACCAGGTGGTGCGGAAGGTCGGCGCGGCGCTTGCCGCCGGTTGCTCGATGATCGTCAAGGCACCGGAGGAAACACCGGCAGCCCCGGCCGAACTGATCCGCGCGTTTGCCGATGCCGGCCTGCCGCCGGGCGTGCTGGGTCTGGTGTAT
>DATLHT010000318.1:0-2089 GCA_035539795.1 Burkholderiaceae bacterium | reverse complement strand
AGGAGAATACCGGATGCCTCGATATGCTCGGCCACGAGATAGGCACCGAACGGAATCAGCAGGCTGATCAAGATGGGCGAGCCCGCTTCCTCGCCGACCAGTCGCGACAGCCATTGCTGCGCCCTGCTGACGACAAGCGTCACGGCCGTTCCCACGGCCAGACCCGCCGTGGCCACCCAAAGAAACGTCAGCGAAGCCGAGGCGAGCGAGAACGTGCCTGTTACCGCTGCCGCAACCGCAAACCGGAAACAGACCAGTCCCGAAGCATCGTTGAGCAGCGACTCGCCTTCGAGAATATGCATCAGGCGCTTGGGAATCGGTGCGCGCGCAGCGATGGCCGACACAGCCACCGGATCGGTCGGGGAGACGATGGCGGCCAGAGCAAACGCCACCGCCAGCGGCATGGTCGGAATCATCCAGTGGATCAGGAAACCCATGCCGAGGACCGTGAATATCACCAGGCCGAACGCCAGCTCGAGAATCACAAACTTGTCACGGAACAGCCCGGCCTTGGGGATTCGCCAGCCATCAAGAAACAGTAGCGGCGGCAGGAATAGCAGAAAGAAGAATTCCGGGTCGAGCACCACGCCGTGGTTAAGCCCTCCGGCGATCACCGCGCCGAGCGCGATCTGGACCAGCGGCAACGGCAACGCTACCGGCAGCATGCGCACCACGTAACCGCTGACCACCACGGCCAGCAGCATGATCAGAACGACGCCTACGGATTCCATGCGGGGAGCGGATCGAACGAACACCGTGCGCCAAAGCAACGCACGAGAGGATGGCACACAATGCCGGAGGAGTCAGGAGACAGGCCAGTCACGGGCATGCAATACGTGGCGCGGCCAGGCAGCCGGCATCACGAAAACAGGCGCCGCGCACCAGGACGGTGGCGGCGCGTGGTTCTTATTGTACGCCCGCAGTCGCCAGCCCACGGCTGTTTTCCTGCGAGACCTGATCGTTGAGGGTCCACAGGTCGATCAGCACACCGATCAGGAAGAAGCCACCAGTGAACAGATAGAGGATGCCGGTCAGCCACTTGCCCATGTACATGCGGTGCACGCCGAACAGACCGAGGAATGTCAGCAGCAGCCAGGCGATGTTGTAGTTGAGATGACCGGGCGTGTAGCGCAGGTCGGCATCACGGTCCATGCCGGGAATCAGGAACAGGTCGATCAGCCAGCCGATGCCAAGCAGGCCAAGGGTGAAGAACCAGAGCGTGCCGGTGACGGGCCGGCCGTAATAGAACCGGTGCGCGCCGGTGAAACCGAAGATCCAGAGCAGATAGCCAATCAGCTTGCTGTGGTTGTCCGCACGTGTGTTCATGGTGGTCCTTGTGGTCATGACATGGGACATCATGCCATAGCTGCGGATACTGCGACATCACGACACCGTAGTCTCGTACATCGCATCGCACGCTGTGTCGCCGCATGCGTGGCCTTGCCGGCCGGCGCATGCGGCTCTCTCCAGGACGATGGAAAACGTTCGGACTGCCGGTCAGCCGAAGCGCACGGCGTAGATCGGCGGCAGATGCGCAGACAGACAGGCCCACTGATCGCCGCCGTCTTCCGACAGCCACAAGCCGCCCGTGGTCGAGCCCATCGCCAGCCGCTGCCCCGTCGCATCGACATCGAGGCCATGGCGGTAGATCAGGTCATAGGAAGGTGTCTGCGGCAGGCCTGCACGCAGCGTCTCGAACGTCTGCCCGCCGTCGCGCGTACGCGTCACGACCAGTTGCGCATCGACCGGCACGCGACAGGCGTCCTGTGCCGCCGGCACGAACCACGCGGTCTCCGGGTCAGTGGGATGCGCGGCCACGGCGAAGCCGAAGCTGGACGGCTGCGCGACGACCCGACGCCAGCGCGCACCACCATCGGTCGAGCGGAAGATGCCGTCGTGGTGCTGCACCCACATGGCATCGGGCTGCGTGGCGCACGCCGTCATGCGATGCGGATCCTGGATGTTCGGATCCTCGCGGCGCTCTGGCGGCATGTAGCCAGCCTCCATGCCGCGACAGCCAACCTCCCAACTCGCTCCGCCATCGCGCGTATGCCAGACGCCGCCGCACGACACGGCCACGGCGACATGC
>DATLHT010000317.1:0-6069 GCA_035539795.1 Burkholderiaceae bacterium | reverse complement strand
GCTTCGTCGATCGGGCGACCCAGCACGTCCATGATGCGGCCGAGGGTACCTTCACCCACCGGCACCGAGATCGGCTTGCCCGTGCCCTTGACAGCCATGCCGCGGCGCAGGCCGTCGGAGGAGCCGAGTGCAATGGTACGCACGATACCGTCGCCCAGCTGCTGCTGGACTTCGAAGGTCAGACCTTCTTCCGCGAACGACTTTTCGTTGCTGCTTTCCAGCACGAGCGCGTCGTACACATGAGGCATCGCGTCGCGCGGGAACTGGATGTCCACGACGGCGCCGATGCACTGAACAATATTTCCGATACTCATTTGTATCTCCAATAGCTTAAATTCTTGACACCGCGCCGTCAGACCGCGGCTGCGCCGCTGACGATTTCGGACAGTTCCTTCGTAATCGCTGCCTGACGGGTCTTGTTGTAGACCAGTTGCAGTTCGCCGATCACGTTCTTGGCGTTGTCCGAAGCTGCCTTCATCGCCACCATCCGGGCCGACTGCTCCGAAGCCATGTTCTCGGCCACGGCCTGGTACACCAGCGCTTCGACGTAGCGCACCAGCAGTTCGTCGACGACCGTCTGGGCATCCGGCTCGTAGATGTAGTCCCACGAGTAGGCCTGCTTTTCGGCTTCGGTCTGGTTGAACTTGTCGGCGGTCAACGGCAGCAGCTGTTCGACCATCGGTTCCTGCTTCATCGTGTTGATGAAGCGGGTGTACGCGAGGTAGACGACATCGATTTCGCCAGCGGCGAACGCGTCGAGCTGCACCTTGATCGCACCGATCAGCTTTTCCAGATGCGGCGTGTCACCGAGGTGCACCGCGTGCGAAACCACCTTGGCGTTGATGCGGCCCAGGAACTGCATGCCCTTCGTGCCGATGGCCGTCGATTGTGCCTCGACGCCCTTGGCCTGCAGTTCGCGCAGGGTGTTGGTCACCGTACGCAGCACGTTGGTGTTCATGCCGCCGCACAGCCCCTTGTCGGTCGTCACGACGATCACGCCGGCGCGCTTGACGTCGCGCGACTCCATGAACGGATGACGGTACTCGGGGTTGGCCTGCGCCATGTGCGCAGCAATGTTGCGCACCTTTTCCGCATAGGGACGGGCGTGACGCATCCGCTCCTGCGCCTTGCGCATCTTGGATGCGGCGACCATCTCCATCGCCTTGGTGATCTTGCGCGTGTTTTGCACGCTCTTGATCTTGGTTCGAATTTCTTTCGTTCCGGCCATCTCTTTCTCTCCGTGGGGGCCGCATCAATCCATCATGCGGCCCTGGGATTTCCTCCGGTTAGAACGATGCAGACTTCTTGTATGCCTCGATCGCAGCACGCAGGGCGGCTTCATCTTCCTTGCCGAGGTCCTTGGTGTCCTCGATGCGGTTGATGAGGTCGGCGTGGCGGGTCTTCAGCTCGTCGTGCAGGCCCTTTTCGAACGCCAGGACGTTCTTCACATCCAGGTCATCCAGGTAGCCGTTGTTGGCGGCGTACAGCGTCGCGGCCAGCTGCCACACTTGCAGCGGCTGGTACTGCGGCTGCTTGAGCAGTTCGGTCACGCGGCGGCCGCGCTCGAGCTGCTTGCGGGTGGCATCGTCGAGGTCCGAGGCGAACTGCGCGAACGCAGCCAGTTCACGGTACTGGGCGAGGTCGGTACGGATACCGCCCGACAGCTTCTTGATGACCTTGGTCTGGGCGGCACCACCGACGCGCGACACCGAGATACCGGCGTTGATGGCGGGGCGGATACCGGCGTTGAACAGGTCGGTTTCCAGGAAGATCTGGCCGTCGGTAATCGAGATCACGTTCGTCGGCACGAAGGCGGACACGTCACCAGCCTGCGTTTCGATGATCGGCAGTGCGGTCAGCGAACCGGTCTGGCCCTTCACGGCGCCGTTGGTGAACTTCTCGACGTAGTCGGCGTTCACGCGAGCCGCGCGTTCGAGCAGACGCGAGTGCAGGTAGAACACGTCACCCGGGTAGGCTTCGCGGCCCGGCGGGCGGCGCAGCAGCAGCGAGACCTGGCGATAGGCCCAGGCTTGCTTGGTCAGGTCATCGTACACGATCAGGGCGTCTTCGCCGCGATCGCGGAAGTATTCGCCCATCGTGCAGCCGGCGTAGGCCGACAGGTACTGCATGGCGGCGGAGTCCGATGCCGAGGCAGCCACCACGATGGTGTATTCGAGTGCGCCGTTCTCTTCGAGCTTGCGCACCACGTTGGCGATGGTCGAGGCTTTCTGGCCGATTGCGACGTACACGCAATACATGCCCTTGCCTTTCTGGTTGATGATCGCGTCGACGGCCACGGCGGTCTTGCCGGTCTGACGGTCGCCAATGATCAGCTCACGCTGGCCACGGCCGATCGGCACCATCGAGTCGACCGACTTCAGACCGGTCTGCACCGGCTGGCTCACGGACTGACGTGCGATCACACCCGGCGCGACCTTTTCGATCACGTCGCTTTCCTTGGCGTTGATCGGGCCCTTGCCGTCGATCGGCTGACCCAGCGCGTTCACCACGCGGCCGAGCAGTTCCTTGCCCACGGGCACTTCGAGAATGCGGCCCGTGCACTTGACGGCGTCGCCTTCGGAGATGTGTTCGTAGTCACCCAGCACCACGGCGCCGACAGAGTCGCGCTCGAGGTTCAGCGCGAGGCCGAACGTGTTGCCCGGGAATTCCAGCATTTCGCCCTGCATCACGCCAGACAGGCCGTGCACGCGGCAAATACCGTCGGTCACGGAAATCACCGTGCCCTGGTTACGCACTTCAGCGTCTGCGCCAAGGCCGGAGATGCGGCTCTTGAGCAGTTCGCTGATTTCAGAGGGGTTCAGTTGCATCTGGATGCTCCTAATTCTGTATGGTCAGGTCACGCTGTGAGCGAAACCTGCATCTGGGCGAGACGCGCCCGCACCGAGCTGTCGAGGACCTCGTCGCCAACCCGGACACGCACGCCGCCGATCAGCGACGGATCGACCGCCACGGACGGCTGCAGCTTCTTGCCGAATTTGCGTTCGAGCGCGGCCACGAGTTCGGCCAGCTGCTGTCCTTCGAGTGGGAATGCGCTCGTGATCTCGGCGTCGTCCGCGCCCTCGCTGGCATTCTTCAGGTCATGGAACTGTGCGGCAATTTCCGGCAAAACCGTCAGGCGGTCGTTTTCGACCAGCATGTTGACGAAGTTCTTCACCTCGTCGGTCACCGGAGACTTGAGTGCCGACAGGAACAGCGCGGCCACCTCGGTGCCCGGCACGTTCGGATTGTCGGCAATTGCCTTCATGTCCGGATGCGCAGCAAGCTGCGACATCTCGGACACCAGCTCGGCCCATGCCCCGAGATTCCCTGCCTTGGCGACGCGGAACAGCGCCTCTGCATATGGACGGGCAATGGTTGCGAGTTCAGCCATGATTAGAGCTCAGCCTTGAGTTGATTCAACAGGTCGGCATGCGCCTGTGCGTTAACTTCACGCTTGAGGATCTGCTCTGCACCCTTGACGGCGAGCGCGGCCACTTCGTCGCGCAGGACTTCACGCGCACGGGTGACTTGCTGCTCGGCTTCGGCCTTGGCCTGCGCGATGATACGTGCAGCCTCGGTTTGGGCGTTGTGCTTGATCTCGTCGGCCGACAGCTGGGCGCGCTTCTCGGCGTCAGCAATACGCTGGGCACCTTCCGTGCGGGCTTCGGCCAGTGCCAGTTCGGCACGTTTGTTGGCGCTTTCCAGATCGGCCTTGCCTTTTTCGGCAGCGGCCAGACCATCAGCGATCTTCTTCGCGCGTTCGTCGAGCGCCTTCACCAGCGGCGGCCAGATGAACTTGGCAACAACCCACCACAGGATGAAGAACACGACCATCTGCGCAAATAGCGTTGCGTTCAGATTCATGGTGTGTTCCTTTCGGTAATGTATGACAGATCAATGCGCAAGGCGGCGAGGCATGTTGCCTGGCCGCCTGGGCGCACCGGACAGACCGAAAAGATTTACTGAATGACCGACAGCAGCGGGTTGGCGAAGGCGAACAGCATGGCCACACCAACACCGATCAGGAATGCAGCGTCGATCAGGCCGGCCAGCAGGAACATCTTGGTTTGCAGCGGATTCATCAGTTCGGGCTGACGTGCGCACGCTTCGATGTACTTGCCGCCCATCAGCGCGATACCCAGACAGGCACCGATAGCACCCAGACCGATGATGATACCGATAGCGATAGCGGTCGAACCTTGGATGGCGGCGAGAAACTCTTGCATGATAACTCCTTAATTTAAAAGACTAAGAACCAGAAAAACCAAAAATCAAACTTGCGAATTCAACGAAACCGGATCAGTGGTGATCGTGTGCCTGCCCCAGGTACACCAGCGTCAGCATCATGAAAATGAAGGCTTGCAGCAGGATCACCAGGATGTGGAAGATGGCCCAGGCAGCGCCGGCGATGACGTGGCCGACAAAGCCGAGAACGCTGAGGTCGAAGCCCAGGGTCCAGATGCCGCCCAGCAGCGCGATCAGCAGGAACACCAGCTCGCCGGCGTACATATTGCCGAACAGCCGCATGCCGAGCGAGACGGCCTTGGCCAGGAATTCGATGATGTTCAGGATCAGGTTGAACGGCGCCAGGTACCACTTGGCACCGAACGGCGCGGACAGCAGCTCATGCGCGAAACCGCCGGCGCCCTTGGCCTTGAAGCTGTAGTAGATCATCAGGACCAGCACGGCGAACGACATGCCAAACGTGGCATTCAGGTCGGTGGTCGCGACAGCCTTGTGGTGAGGGAGATGCACGCCGAACAGCTCGAGCAGCAGGTTCGCGCCATACACCCAGTCCACCGGCACGAGGTCCATGGTGTTCATGAGAATGATCCAGATGAAGACCATCAGCGCGAGCGGAGCAATGTAGGAACGGTCGCCATGCACGATGGCCTTGGCCTGGTCGTCGACCATTTCGACGATCATCTCGACGAAGGCCTGGAAGCGGCCCGGAACGCCCGAGGTGGCGCGGCGGGCGGCCATGCCGAGGAACAGCAGCGTCACGACGCCGCAAATGACGGACCAGATGATGGTGTCGTAGTTGAGTACCGAGAAATCCACCACGGACAGCTGCTTGCCGCCGACGGAATTCAGGTTCTGCAAGTGCTCCGAAATGTATTCGGACGGTGTCGGTGCGTGAACCGCTCCGTGCGCTGCGTTTGCCATATCAAACAACCCAAAAATGACGAAATCTGCAGGTCGAACCTTGATTCGACCTTGGGCACTCCGTGTTCCGGCGTTCGTTCGGCGCAGCCTCAGGCTGCGAACGGGCCACTTTGGCGGCCACGTTACGTGGACGGAACAAGGCGTGCGGTAATCTAGCGCAACGGAGTGTCATGTCCATGACACACCTGTGCGGTGTGTGTTTCAACTGCCAGGTCCCGGCAAACAGGCCTGCCGGCGGCCGCTGCGGGACTTTGCGGGCGTGCTCAGCGCAACACCAGGGCGATCCACAGCATTTTCAATGCCAGCAGGAAGGTCACCAGCATCGCCGGCCAGTCCATCGGACCGTACAGCTTGCCCGCGGCGATCAACATCGCCAGCGTGATGATGATCTTGAGCATCTCGCCCAGGATCAGCCCGCCTACCGTCGGCCGGTGCCGTGTCGCCGCCAGCCGCAATGCGAACACTGCGTTCGGGAGCGCCACGCAGGCGCCGCCAATCAGAGCCGACACCGCTGCGGCTTCCGCCGCGCCACCGGTCGCATGACGCATGGCATACCAGACCAGCATGGCCAGCACTGTCACGCCCAGCTGCAACGCAACGACGCGGAATGGCGTCATGCGCGCCGGCCGCAGGGCCGTTTCACCAAACAGGGCGACGGCTTCCTGATGCGTCAGCGGCGGACGTCCGTCCCGCTCCGGGTCGTCGGTCCAGCGCGCCTCGGGCGCTACCGGATCGTCGCCTCGCCGGACTGTTTCCGGCTGCGTACCGGAAACGGCGCGAGCTTGGGCATCTACTGGTTTCATCGCCGGGCCACCAGGCCGCACCGGAATTGAAACCGCACGATTTTACGGGACAAGGGGTGGGGAGTCAATGTAGAACGGGGCGGAGGCGGCACCCCACCTC
>DATLHT010000316.1:0-3061 GCA_035539795.1 Burkholderiaceae bacterium | reverse complement strand
GCTGCGCCGGTGGCGTGGCAGGCCACGCACAGTTCGGTGTAGACCTGTTCGCCGGTCTTGAACACGCGCGGCGCGCTCGGGTCCTTCAGCGACAGCGTGGCAACCGGGTGGATCCGCTTGGCGACGGCTTCGGCGCGCTCTTCATCGGTCGAGCCGCTCGACTGGGTCGGCGTGTTGCCGACGTAGTTGACCAACAGGGCGATGATGAAAATCGGCACCAGGAATGCCGCCACCACCGCAACAATCAACTGCTTCGGGGTCTTGATAAGTGACTCGTGCTCGTTGTGGGCGTCGCTCATGCTGAACTCTCAATTTTGGATAAACCGGCGCCGGAGGGGACATTCCGGCCTGACACGCAGGCCCTCCGGGAGGCTTGCCAAGCGGCTTTGAATTCTCATGGCCGGCCGGTCTGCGCGCAAATAACTTGCAATTATATCCGCAAAGCCTGCCGATTTGGCGCTTGCCGCGCGGTTTTGCGCGGTGCGGCGGGTCACGTTCACGCGCCGCGGAATGATTTGTCGGCTGCCAAAACGCGGATTGTTGCCTACCAAGGCAGAAACCCTCCGTGACCAGAATGCCCGAAATCGCTTGCCAAAACGCATGAAGATGGACGAAAACGGCCAAACAGAGTAAGCTGTGCGACTCTTTTCGCGGCGGCATCCGCCCGCTGCACCGTACCTCCCGCGGCGCCCGTAGCTCAATGGATAGAGTACTGCCCTCCGAAGGCAGGGGTTGCTGGTTCGATCCCAGCCGGGCGCGCCAATCATCTGCAGAATCAATGGCTTAGCTGGCTCCTCAGGGTCCGTTCCGACGTCTTTCGCTGCCATGTAGGGACAAGCCAGCGTCAGTCCGCCATCACTGAACGCGGCAGCCGGGACGCAGTCGTCTACCAGGCCAAGCTCCGTCGTGGCGGCAAGAACGACAGATCCCAACCAGAGGCGCGAACGCATGGTCGCCACAGCGCATTGAACTCACGCACTCGCGTCCTGCCTTAAAATAGACCTTTCGTCGAAAGAACCGTCATGGCGTAGCCATGAAGGGCTTTCATCCTTTACAAGCAAATGTGGTGAAGATGAACAAGCCTTTCATTTCGCTGTGTCCGGAGATCACGCGGGCACACGCACTGACTCTGATGGACTGGTTGAAAGATGAGCGCATCACCTGCTATCTGAGCGATTCGCGCCATGTCTCCCGATTCATCGAGCAGGTCATCGGTCGGGTGCAGTTGCCGATCCTGACCCATCTGTTCAACCAGGGCGGGCGCTTCTTCATGGCCTATGACCGGGATGACGTGCCGGTGGGCTTCGTCCGCCTCGTCAAGACAGGACCGGACTGCGAGATCGTTCTCGTCATTGGCGACTGCGACAACTGGGGCCGCAAGCTCGGCGCCAGTACCATCCGCGAAGGCATGAAACTCGCCTTCCTCGACATGCGGGCCGAGAAGCTCATCGCCAAGATCCACCCGGACAACGTTCGCTCGCTGAACACCTTCCTGCGCTGCGGCTTTGTTCTGGAACGCGACACGCCAACGCTGAAGTCATTTTCCATGACCTCGGGACACTATCTCCGGCTCTTGCGCGAAAACGCGATGGGCGATTCCACAGACATCTACATCACGGAAATCGACAAGGCCCGGCTCAAGAATCTGCTCGACATCGAGCAGGGCCCGGCGGTTGTCGAACTCGAACACGAGATCGAGCGCGCCATTATCGTGAAGCCTCAGCAGGTGGTGCGGAATGTTGTCACGATGAACTCCAGGGCTTTGCTCCATCTCGACGACGAAGAAATGGAGGTGGCCCTGGTCTATCCTGAAGACGCGGATGGCAGTCCCGGGAAGCTTTCAGTGTGCTCCGACGTGGGCGCCGCCATCCTGGGCTATCAAGAGGGTGATGCCATCGACTGGCGCGTTGCGGGTCGAACGCGTCGGATCGGGATTGAGAAAGTGCTCTACCAGCCGGAAGCCGCAGGGGATTTCCACCTGTAGCCGGCGTTCAGTGCACGGTCCTGCCTCTGCAGAGGCTCAGGTTCTGTTCGCTGCCATTTCAATGCAGGGTGGATTGGTGCGATCCCAGGCGGGCGCGCCAGTCCCGCCAGCATTTCCCTGTGTTGCCGGGATGGAATGTCCTATTTCGACCGCCACTTGGCAAGGAGCCTCGCCTTCAGGGCCTTGCGTTCCGGTGGCGATGCGCCACGGCGGTCGGCAAAGTGTTCCGCTGCTGCGCGTTGGCGGCGCGGGGCAAACCAGGATTTGCCATCCTTCGCCATGTCCCAGGCGTCCGAGACGGCCCGGTGCTGGACCGGAATGGGGTCGTCGTCCGGACGAAGGGTCGCCAACTGCTCGCGTTGCCGTGAGCGCCAGCGTTTATGCCACAGCCGTTTGTCGCCAGCTTCCGAGCGTGCGGTGGACAAGCCGAAAATCGGCAGTTTGCGGCGACTGCGGCTCATGCGATGTTCTCCGTGTCAGGCCCGAGGGCTGTGGAGCAGGATGACACAGATCAGTCCGGTGCGCTGGCGTGGAAACCCGCCAGTGCGGCCGGTGAGCGCAGCCTCGTCGCGTCATGGCCCGGCGGCTGCGTGGATCCGCGGGTTGCATGACGTGCCCCTCGACCCGTGGCGCTAGTCACTTGCCACCAGCACCTCGCTCCGTTTCCTGCGCACGGCTGGCAGCACCACGAGCACCAGGGCGGCCGCCGAGATGGCCAGCATGCTGGCGCTGATCGGGCGCTGGATCAGCACGCTGGGATCACCCTCCGAAATGAACAGCGCGCGGCGCAGGTTCTCTTCCATCATCGGTCCGAGCACGAAGCCGAGCAGCAGCGGCGCAAGTTCGCAGCCGAACTTGATGAACAGGTAGCCCATCAGGCCGAACAGCGCACACAAGTAGATATCGACCGCGCTGTTGTTGGCTGAGTACGAGCCGATGCAGGCGAACAGCAGGATGGCCGGAAACAGCAGTCGGTACGGAATCGTCAGCAGCTTGACCCAGATGCCGACGAGCGGCAGGTTCAGGACGACCAGCATCGCGTTACCGATCCACATCGACACAATCAGGCCCCAGAAC
>DATLHT010000315.1:0-7005 GCA_035539795.1 Burkholderiaceae bacterium | reverse complement strand
CTCCGGCTTGACCAGACTCTTCAGACGCAGCTCATACGGCTCGATGCCGGCGGCGCGGGCCAGATCGTCCAGCACCAGTTCCAGCGCAAAACACACGCCGGTACGCGCCACGCCGCGGTATGGCAGGATCGGGCACTTGTTGGTGGAGACGGAATGGGTTTCGCAGCGGTAGCCGGGGAAGTCGTACGGGCCGGGCAGGATACTCGCGACCTGCGCGGCTTCCAGACACGCCGAGAACGGATAGGAGGAATACGCGCCAGAATCCACCGTGGCTTCGCAGTCGATGCCCAGCAGACGGCCTTCGCTGTCGGCATAGCCGGTGATGACGTAATGATGCTCGCGGCAGTTGGCGCCGGCAGTCAGGTGTTCGCGACGATCTTCGATCCAGCGGACCGGACGGCCCAGCTTGATCGCCAGCCAGCTGATAGCGACTTCTTCGGTGAGCAGGATGCCTTTGTAGCCGAAGCCGCCGCCCACGTCCGGCACGACCACGCGAACCTGGCCTTCATCGAGGCCCAGGCATTCGGCGAGACCGGTACGCACGATGTGCGGGATCTGTGAAGCGGTGTAGAGGGTCAGCAGTTCGAGACGCGAATCCCAGAACGCCACGGCGCCGCGGCCTTCCATCGGCGCCATCGACTGGCGCGAGGTACTGATGACGCGCTGCACCTTGATCGGTGCGTCCTGCACCGCTTCGATATTGACGTTGATCTTGGTTTCAAGAAAAACGTTGTCCGGCCACTCTTCGTGCACGCGCGAACTCACGTCGCGGCGGCCTTCAAGCATATTGTGGATCGCCGGCAATTCATCGAGATCGAGGCGCACCGTCGCTGCGATGTCCTCGGCCTCGGCACGCGTCGGCGCCACGCACATGACCACGGTTTCGCCGACATGGCGTACCTTGCCCTGAGCGAGCACCGGCTGTTCGGAAATCTTGAATCCGGGGAGCCCGGAAACGGCCCGGATAGGCTTGACGCCTGTCAGGTCGTCGATTGTGAAAACACTGTCGCGGACTTCTTCGGGAATCTCCACACCTAGAATGCGACCATGCGCGAGCGGACTGCGCACGAAGGCGACGTCCTGCATGTTGGCCATGCGGATGTCCGCAACAAACTGGCCGCGCCCGCGCATCAGGCGATCGTCTTCTTTGCGAAGTACGCGCGCCCCAACACCTTGTTCCGACATTGACCCGCTCCTCCTGTCACTGAATGCGTCACCGCAATGTGCGCCGCGCCAGTTCACACGAACCGGCGGCGACAGGATCTGGGTGACCACATTACCATCGAACAATTAGTCTAACATACTATTTATAGTATGTTAGGTATATTTGTGCGCGGCGCTCGGGAATTGGGTGTTCCCGAATTTCAGGCGGTCTTGCGACGGGTCTTTTGCGTCCGCTGTTCGAAAAAGTCGATCGACATACGGATGCAATCGGCGCGGTAGGTGATGTCCGCCACATAGATCGCCGTATCGGTATCGTCGAGCACGACCCAGCGCACTTCCGCCGTCGGCGCGCTCAGCGACACCTGCAGCAGGTCGGCGATTTCCGGGTCGGCCGTGCCGATCACCAGGGTCTGGTGCGCCTGGGCGATATGCACGTCCATATCAGCCAATACCGACAGGCCGGGATGCTTGAGAAAACGTTCGCGCTCCCGCTCGAACACCGGCTTGGCAATATGCACACTGGCCACGCCGTAAGGTACGCCGTCTTTCAACTGCACGCTGCGCAGGAAAGCATACTCCTCGGCCAGATTACCTTCTTCGTCAGGCAGACGCGGAAAGCGCGGCGGGTTGGCAACCTTGATAAACTTCGGGACGTTGTCGCGAATCGACTCAACGACCGACTCCCACGACGTTTCGAGCTTGAGCCAGCGCTTGTCGTTAACCGTGTCGTTGACGAAGGTGCCACGGCCCTGCTGGCGCTTGACCAGGCCTTCGCGCTCCAGCAGATCCACGGCCTGCCGCACCGTCACACGGGCCACGCGGAACTCTTCTTCGAGTTCCTCGAGCGTCGAGATTTTTTCGCTGGGCTGCCATTCGCCGGTCTCGATCCGGCGCCGCAGGGCGGCAGCCACCTGGATATAGGCCGGGATCTTCCCGCGACGGTCAGAGCTCTGTAGTTTCTGCATATATTGCACCTATTATCCTAACCATAGGATTATACAATGGCGATCCTCCGACTGAGAGGCAGCGTCCATCCAACCCGACACTGCCCGGCTCCGGTTGCCGCCCGCCGCACCGGCCATCCTGGCCCGGTCCATGCCGGCTTGGCAGCGCCCGAACACCCTAGCTCCGGTGACTGATCACCCCGCTGATCAAGTTCTCACGGTAGAGGGCTGCCACGTCGATGGCTGCCTCCGCACTCACTTCGCACAGCGCCGCGATGATGCGCTGCAACTCCGCTTCCTGGTCGCGCCGTGCCTGTTCGGCTTCACTGGCCGTCACGGCGGCGAATCGTACCTTGCGGCCGGGTCGGCGGCGTCCAAGCACAGGCAGGTCCGCTGAAATCACCGTGGCGATCTTCGGATAGCCGCCCGTGGTCTGCGCATCGGCCAGCAGCACGATAGGCATGCCGGAGCCGGGCACCTGAATCGAACCACTCACAATGCCATCCGAAACGATGTTGTAGCCCTTGGCGTGCTCCAGCGGCGGGCCATCCATACGAAACCCCATGCGGTCCGACTGCGGCGTAACCGTGTACTCGCCGGACAGGAAGGTAGCGACGCCGGCCTCGGTGAAGTAATCGTCTTGCGGTCCCAGCACCACGCGCACCGGCGCATCGAATGCCAGATCGGCAGGCCCTGGCAGCCCCAGCTCGGGCCGCTCGGGTGCATTGCCGTGACGCAGCGGCAATGTATCGTCGCGCTTCAGCGCCGCGCCATTCAGGCCGCCCATACCGCCGCGCACATACGTCGCTACACTGCCCAGCACTGGCACGATATCGAAGCCACCTTCCACGGCGAGGTAGGCGCAAGCCGCATCGCCAAGCTGGGTGACACGTAGCGTCTCGCCACGCACCAGCCGGACGCTCTGCCCGGCCGGAATGGTGCGCGGCTGGTCGCCGCCGATTTCAATCGCGGTATTGCAGCCAGCCAGCGCCACGCGCACTGCATCGGCCTGCACTTCGAGCGCCGGGCCCTGCAGCACGAGTTCGAGTGCGGCTGTATCGAGCGGATTGCCGACCAGTGCATTGGCCAGGCGCAAGCTGAGGCGATCGAGCGGGCCGGCGACCGGCACGCCGGCATCCTGGAATCCCTTGCGCCCCAGATCCTGCACGGTGGTGTGGATGCCGGGCTGAATGACCTTGAGTGCGGATGTCATGATGCAAGAACCTCGCTGGGAACCTCATATGTGCCGGCCTGGGTGGCGGCGCGGATGTCGTCGAACTGCGCTGCCGTGACTGGCTCGAAGCGCACCTTGTCGCCCGGGCTGAACAGGGCGGGACGCGGCTGGGCCGCATCGAACAGGCGGATCGGCGTGGTGCCGATCAGATGCCAGCCTCCTGGGCTTTCGAGCGGATAAATGGCCGTCATGGTCGAGGCAATGGCGATCGAGCCAGCCGGCACACGGATGCGTGGATCGGCGCGACGCGGCAGCACGAGTTGCTCGGGCAGGTCGCCCATGTACGGATAGCCGGGCACGAAGCCGATCATGTAAATATGGAATTGCGTCGCGGTATGCAGGCGAATGACCTCATCGACTGTCAGGCCCTTGGTTTCAGCCACCTCGGCAATGTCCGGCGCATGCGTCGGCTCGTAACACGCCGGTACGCGCCACAGGCGGCCCACACCGGTGCTGGCCGCGTTGTCGTCGAGCAACGCCGAAATCTGTTCACGCAGCGTAGCGCTGTCGGTCACCAGCGGATCGTAATGCACCATCAGAGAACGGTAGGTCGGCACCGTCTCCACCACGCCGGGCACCCCAACTGCCCGCACCCGCGCGCCCAGGCGCAATACCCTGTCACTCAGGGTCCGGTCGATCCGATCGCCGAATTCGACGACAATCGCGGTATCGCCGGCAGAAAGAAACCGCACATCCATCCATCCGCTCCTTGACTCTGGCCATGCCCCCGGGAAATACCCGACAGCACTCTAATGATATTGTCTTTCTATCTTTAGTACCATATACTAATTGATAAGGCGACAGACCTCAACCCGAGTCCGCGCCAGACGCGTGGGAATACGCGTCGCGGCTCGCCAGCTCCCGGTCGGCGAGCACGATCAAGACAGTTTCGCAATCGCACACAAAGGAATTGCAATGACACTTTCGGTCAACCTCAATGCAGACATGGGAGAAGGATTCGGCGCGTATGACATCGGCAACGACGACGGCATCCTGAAGATCATCAAGTCCGCCAACATCGCCTGCGGCTTCCACGCCGGCGACCCCCTGGTGATGCGCCGCGTGGTCGAGCGCGCCAAGGCGGAAGGCGTGAGCATCGGCGCCCACCCCGGCTTCAATGACCTGTGGGGCTTCGGCCGCCGCCGTATCGACATGAAGCCCTACGATCTGGAATGTATGATTGCGTACCAGATCGGCGCCATGCAGGCGATGGCTGCCTTCGCCGGCGAGAAAGTGACGCACGTCAAGCCGCACGGCGCGCTGAACAACATGGCCGCAGAGAACGAAGAATACGCAATGGCCATCGGCCGCGCCATCAAGGCCGTGGACCGCGACCTGATCTACGTGGCGCTGTCCGGCTCGGAAATGGAAAAGGCCGCAGTGAAGCTCGACCTGCCGCTGGCCCGCGAAGGCTTCTGCGACCGCCAGTACGAAGACGACGGCAACCTGACCTCGCGCAAAGTACCGGGCTCGGTCATCAAGGATCCCGAAGTGGCCACCCGCCAGGTCGTGGAAATGGTGGTGGAAGGCGTGATCGTGTCGCGCAACGGCAAGCGCATCAAGCGCCGCGTCGACAGCCTGTGCGTGCATGGCGACGAGCCGACCGCGCTGGCCCTGTCGGCCTCGGTGCGCGCCGGCCTGGAAGCCGCAGGCGTGAAGATCGTGCCGCTGACCGAAATGAAACTGAACTGACCGGCCAAGCGATCAGCCTTAGCCAACCGTCACAGGAGACACGTAATGCAAAGCCGTCCTACTCTGGCCATCATCGGTGGCACTGGCGCACTCGGTTCGGGTATGGCCATGCGCTGGGCCGCGGCCGGATACCCGGTCATTGTCGGTTCGCGCGCCGCTGAAAAGGCGCAGGAATTCGCGAAGACCATCCAGGCCGGCAACGGCGCCCCGGCCGTGCGCGGCGACACCAATGCTGGTGCCGCTGCGGCTGCCGACATCGTGGTGCTGGCCATCCCGTTCTCGAACCATGATGCAACCCTTGCCGAGATCAAGCCGGTCGTGGCTGGCAAGATCGTGGTCGATGCTGTCGTGCCGCTGGTGCCGCCGAAGGTCGCCCAGGTCCAGCTGCCGCCGCAAGGCTCGGCCGGCCAGATCGCGGAAGCGCAGATCGGTGACGTGGCCCGTGTCGTCTCAGCATTCCAGAACGTCGGCGCCGCCAAGCTGCAAAGCGGCGGTCCGATCGAATGCGATGTGCTGGTAACGGGCAACGACAAGGAAGCACGCCAGGCGGTCATCGACATGACCAACGCCATCGGCATGCGCGGCATCGATGCCGGTCCGATCGCCAACGCTGCTGCAGCGGAAGCGCTGACGTCGATCCTGATCGGCATCAATAAGCGCTACAAGGTGGATTGCGCAGGCATCCAGATCACCGGCATTTCTGCGTAATCACGGGTGGACCGGCATGGCAAGCGCCCCTGTCACGTTGACAGCACTGGCGGACTTTCCGCTGGTCGAACCCGGTGACGATCTGGCCAGCCTGATCATCGACGGGCTGCACCGCACGGAAATCGTGCCGCGCAGCCGCGACGTGATCGTGCTGGCCCAGAAAGTCGTCTCGAAGGCCGAGGGGCGCTACGTCGACCTGCGCGACGTGAGCCCGTCCGCCGAAGCGCGCAAGTTGGCCGAGGAGGCCGGCAAGGATCCGCGCATGGTCGAGCTGATCCTCGCGGAAAGCCGCGAAGTGGTGAAGCTGCGCGCCGGCGTGCTGATCGTCGAGCACCGGCTCGGCTACGTGATGGCCAACGCCGGTATCGACCAATCCAATATCGACCACCCGGACGGCAACGAGCGCGCCCTGCTCCTGCCAGAAAACCCCGACGCCAGTTGCGCGCGCCTGAAGGCGCAGCTTGATGCCGCGTTCGGTGTGGATCTCGCGGTGGTCATCAACGACAGTTTCGGCCGCCCCTGGCGACAAGGCGTAACCGGCGTGGCGCTCGGCGCAGCCGGTATTCCGGCACTACTCAACCTAATCGGCGCACCTGATCTGTTCGGCCGCTCCATGCGTGTCACCGAAATCGCGATAGCCGATGAAATCGCCGCCGCGGCCTCGCTCGTCATGGGCCAGACCGATGCCGGCAAGCCCGTCGTGCACCTGCGCGGACTGCAATGGGATGCGCCCGCGCGCCCCGCAGCCGACCTGTTGCGGCCCAAACAACAAGACATGTTCCGATGACATCCGGAGGGGAAGGCATGATGCAGGGCGGGCGCGTGGTGGCCTTGTGCGGCGGTGTCGGCGGCGCAAAGCTGGCGCTGGGACTAGAGACGGCACTAGAGGGCGAACAGCTCGCCATCGCCGTCAATACCGGCGACGACTTCGAATACCTCGGGCTGCGTATCTCGCCCGACCTCGATACGGTGCTGTATACCCTTGCAGGACTGAATGACCTGACCCGCGGCTGGGGACGTGCCGACGAGACATGGAATTTCATGGCGGCGCTCAAGGAGCTTGGCGGCGAAAGCTGGTTCTCGCTCGGCGACCGCGACCTCGCACTGCATGTCGAACGCACGCGCCGCCTGCAGGCTGGCGAAACGCTCACCGGCATCATGGGCGACATGGCGCGCCGCACCGGCATCCGCGCGGCGCTGCTGCCGATGAGCGACGACCCCGTGCGCACCATCGTACAAACACCGGATGGCGCGCTACCGTTC
>DATLHT010000314.1:0-3351 GCA_035539795.1 Burkholderiaceae bacterium | reverse complement strand
GTGGGCAGTTTCATGATCGCTTGCCCACGCTGTGGCAGGTCAGTATTTCTACGCCGCTTCATGTTTGGCGCACCATGGCCCAATCGAGCCTGTAGCAAGTGCCGCACCGATCTGACCTGCGGGACGGCTAGTTAGGGGTCGGAAGCCGACCGTCCGGTTTCGGCGCAGCTCCTCACCGCACAGCCCAGATGGAATGGTTAGCTGCCGTTGGCCCGGCGCTCCAATCGCCAGAAATTCGCGTAGCAATGTGGTGCTGGTCCAGAACTATTCGGCCACCGGTTCGAACATAGAAGCTGGATCTTCACCTGCCCAGCCGAGTGCGAAGTGAATTCTGTGGAAAAGTTCGAGTGCTCCTTGCGCCTGATGGACCATCTGTTCTTTGTGGTATTCTAGGTCGATTAATCGAAATACCTGCTCGACCTTTGCCCCCGGATCGCCCGTTTCTTCGGCAAGCGTGCGGTCAAATTTTCTGAAGACGAATCCGGCATCTCCGTCTGGCGTATGATGGAACTCGCAGAATCCGTGCGCCAGGAGATTGCGCATTTGATCGCGCTCCTCAAACTCGTCCAACATCGGAAGCAGTGCGCCGGCGAACTGTGTGAGTGGTCCGTCGATCGCTAGGATTTTGCGGACCTTGTAAGCTCGCCGAGCAGCACTGTGGGATATCGTGGTGGTGTGCGCTGCGTACTGCGGGAATGCGCGACAGCGATCGATCAAGTCGCCAAGCAGAAACTCTATTTGCGCATAGGAATTCGCGATCCAGCCGCGGTGCGCCGTTCCCCTTTCAAGTCGCTCAATTACTGCGTCCGCATCGAGCATCACCCCTCCTGACGACGGAAACCGCCCAATCATCCCCGCCCGCCGACAGTATCTGCATCGTGCTCGGGTCGCGCAACAGGTCTTCTGGGCGCCTCTCTCACCATTTCCATATGGTCCGGAAACTACAGCACGGTGGGCGAATTTCTTGCTCAGCTATTGCGCCCGTGATAATCTAGTTTCACTAGCGCGGCTGAACCCCTTCACGCGCTCCTGATCCCATCAGAGAGCGTAGTCAGCATGCAGCAGCTCGACCACAATGAGCAGAATTCGGCCGGTCGCAGATGCGATCTTGGCTTCAATCCCAATGCTGCGATTGGCGAACAAACCTCGCACCTGATTGCCGCGATCAGCAGAGGGGACTTGGACGCGATCCGAGAGCTGCGCGACCGAGCACTATCCTTCATAGGTCCGGACGTTGCGGAGACAGATGACGCTCTCGCAATTGCATCGTGGGGCGTGATGGCCGCCCGAATGGCGGCATCGAGAGGGGACCAAATCGACGCGGAGAGGCTGGCTCTCATCCTCGGTTGGGCGGGTGATGTATTCCGCCACTACGGCATGACCAAGCTTGCCGGTGACCATTACGTCGAGTGCCTCGGCTTGTGCGATCGCTTGGCAGCAATCGGGTCGGCTGCTGCTGGCCTATTCGCAGGCAACGTTGCCGCGTCTCTTCCCCCTATCGTCATGCAGGAGGCAATGCGCGTCTCCCAGCCGGAGATTCAGTAGATGGCAATCGAGCTTAAGCCCTCGCGCATCGCCTCGTTACTCGCGCAGCCCGCGTTGGAGCAGCCGTTATCCGATGCCCAACCGCGCCCCGGGGCTGCCTTTGTCTGGGGACAAGGTGGCGAGCGCATGACGCCGGAAGAGATCGCCATGCAGAGGCGGCGGGCGGCAGAGTTGGGCCGTGCGGGCACGGACTACTCCCCTCTGGGCCATTGGACCCAAGGACTTGCCCGCATGGCCGATGGTTTCGCGGGCGGTCTAGATGCGCGTCATGCCAGGAAGGCGGGGGAAGCCAACGCGGCTGAGTCCCGCAGCATTGCGGAGATTCTCGCCGACGATGCGGTGTCGGACGAGGACGTGATAGCGGCTGCAGGCAATCCCTACATTGATCCAGTTGTGCGCGCACTGGCTGAGTCCATGCGCGCGGAGCGGGCCGAACTGAACAA
This sequence comes from Burkholderiaceae bacterium, assembly GCA_035539795.1. GTDB lineage: Bacteria > Pseudomonadota > Gammaproteobacteria > Burkholderiales > Burkholderiaceae > Imbroritus. Next base: position 1,363 of record DATLHT010000314.1, on the reverse strand, counting down.
GCCCCAGTATTTCACGTTGGGCAACGACCGGGTGATGTTCAATCCCAGCAGCGGGCAGTCGAGCGTGCTCTACCAGGGGCAGAGCGATGCTGAAGACTATGCGGCCTCACTCGGCCTGAAGCCCGGCACGCCCGATTTCAACACAGCAATGCAGGACTACGTGCTGCGCGCGAACGGCCCGACTGCCTATGGCTATGATGTCGATCTCGAAGGTGTACGGCAGGAGAATAGGGAAGGGCTTGAGGGGGTTCGCCAACGCAACCGGCTGAGCCTTCGCCAGACCCCAACCTACGGGCAGCTGCATCCGCGCACCTCCAGCGGTGGCGGCGGGGGTTCCCGTCCATCCCGTACAACGATGGCCGGCGTCGTCGCTCCCATTCTCGAAAAGGTGCGTCGCGGTGTCCCGCTGACAGATGCCGAGGAGAAGGCATGGGCCATGGATCGGCCTGGTCGTGGTTCGGGCGACGGCGGCCAGCCCGCCTCAGGCGCTCGAACAGCGACTGACCCCAAGACCGGGCGAAAGGTTCAGTGGAACGGCAAGGCTTGGGTGGCGGTGCAGTGAAGGAGCCTCCGTCCCCACCGCCTGGTTTCGTGCTGGATGAGTTGGAGCGGCAGCGGAAGCCTGACCCTGTTGTCGATGCGCTTCTGGCCCCTTCCGGCGCCGTTGTAGATGGCGACACATTCCGAACATTGGAGGGGCCGAACGCTCGGCTATATGGCGTCGATGCGTTCGAGCGTCGCCAGCAGATGCAGGCTCCGGACGGCACGTTCGTTCCCATCGGAGAGCAGGCGCGCAATCGCCTTGAAAGTCTTGCTGTCCCCAGCGCTAGCGCCTCGCTTACTGGTGGCCGGACCTATGGGCGACCGGTCGTTACGCTGGAATCGGGAGGAGACGATGCAGCAGAGCGGCTGCTGCGTGAGGGCTACGGCGTCGCCGCCCCCGAGTACATCAAGGCCGATCCAGAACGTTTCGTCGCGTATATGGAGGCTGAGCGGCTGGCGCGGCTGAACCGGCTTGGCGCGCACGGCAACACATACCAGATGCCCAAATCCTTCCGTCAGGGCGCCCCTGATCCGTGGGCGAAGCCTGAGGAAGGCAAGGCAGGGGACGCAGTAGCCGTATTCTGGGATGAGCCGATCCCGTTTCAGGGGCTCCGCGAGGACATCGCCGCCGGCTGGATTGCCCTGCACAACGATCCAAACAGCACAGCTGCCGATATAATCGCCTACGCCAAGGATAACGGGTTCAACATTGATCCCGCTGACGCGCAGCGGTTCGTCAAAGAGCGGGCCGAAAATCCCGATCGCCCCGTTAGCGGGGACACGCGCTATCGCGAGCCGGTGAAGCTGCTGACCAAAGGGC
>DATLHT010000313.1:0-5944 GCA_035539795.1 Burkholderiaceae bacterium | reverse complement strand
CAGGCAGGCTTCGCGCAGGTCTTCGCGCATCGCTCCGGCGTGCGAATCGCCGAGCACGTCGATCGGCCCGGTCACGGGATAGGCGGCCACCGGCAGGCCGCTGGCGAGTGCTTCCAGCAATACCAGGCCGAAGGTGTCGGTCTTGCTGGGGAAGACAAAGACATCCGCCGAGGCGTACACCTTGGCGAGTTCCGGTTGCCTCAGCACGCCGAGATAGTTGACGTTCGGGTAGCGGGCCTTCAGTGCCGGCAGTGCGGGACCATCGCCCACGACCCATTTCGAGCCGGGCAGGTCGAGTGCGAGGAAGGCTTCGACATTCTTCTCGATCGCGACACGTCCCACGTAGAGGAAGATCGGATGCGCGGAGTCGAGCACGTTGGCTTTCTGTGGCACGAAGACGTCGAGGTCGACCCCGCGTGTCCACAGGACGCCGTTGGTGATGCCGTAGGCCTGCAGATCCTGCAATACCACGGGCGTGGGCGCCATGACGGCTTTTGCGGGGCCGTGAAACCAGCGCAGGAAGCGGTAGGTCCAGCTCAGGGGAACACCGAAGCGTGCCTGTACGTATTCGGGAAAGCGTGTGTGATACGCCGTGGTGAACGGCAGCTTGTGGCGGATGGCGTAGCGCCGTGCCGCGAGTCCCAGCGGACCCTCGGTGGCGATGTGCAGCGCATGCGGGGCAAAGCGGGCGATGCGCTCATGCACCTTGCGGCTGGGGAATAGCGACAGCGCAATTTCCGGATAGGTTGGGCACGGAATGGTCCTGAACTCGAGCGGGGTGATCATGTCGATCGTGTGCCCCATGTGTTTCAGTTCGCGCACGGTCGAAGTCAGGGTGCGCACGACGCCGTTGACCTGCGGCTCCCATGCGTCGGTGACGATCATGATGTTCACGGTATCTCCTCTGTGCGGCGCCGGGCCGCGCGTTTTTATGAAATGTGCCTGGGCGTCATCGGGCCCCCTCAGACCGGTTCGGTCGGTCGGGTGCCCTGACGGGTTTCCTGATCGATGGGTTGGCTGGCGCGCTGGCTGCGTCGTGTCCGTCGGCTCATGGCGGCAGGCGGGTCGCGCAGCTCGGTCCAGTAGACCACCTTGAGTTCGCCTTCCACGGTCTCCACGAGCGCCGACAGGCTCTCGACCCAGTCGCCATCGTTGCAGTACAGCTGGCCATCGATCTCGCGGATCTCGGCCTTGTGGATATGTCCGCAGATCACGCCTTCGCAGCCGCGGTGGCGGGCTTCTTCGATCATGGCGCGCTCGAAGGAGTTGATATAGCTCACCGCGTTCTTCACCTGGTGCTTGAGGAACTGCGACAGCGACCAGTAGGAAAACCCGCAGCGGATGCGGATCTGGTTGAAGTAGCGGTTCAGCGCGAGGATCACGGTGTACAGCGAGTCGCCCACGTAGGCGAGCCAGCGCGCATGCTGCATCACGCTGTCGAACAGGTCGCCGTGCGTCACCCACAGGCGGCGGCCGGTGGCGGTCACGTGCACGAAATCCTCGTGTACTTCGATGTCGCCGAAGGCCAGTCCGTTGAACTGCCGCGCCGCTTCATCGTGGTTGCCTGGCACGTAGATCACGCGCGTACCCTTGCGCGCCTTGCGCATGATTTTCTGTACCACGTCGTTGTGTGCCTGCGGCCAGTACCAGCCCTTGCGCAGTTGCCAGCCGTCGATGATGTCGCCGACCAGGTACAGGGTGTCGGATTCGTTGTGCTTGAGGAAGTCGAGCAGGAAATGCGCCTGGCAACCGGCCGTGCCGAGGTGCACGTCGGAAACCCAGATGGCCCGGTACTGATGCACCGTGTGCGCCGGCACGGCAGGCGGCTGCGGCGCGGTCGGGGCGGGCGGTTCCTGCGCGGGCGGCGGGGTCGCCTTGCGGCTGCTGGCAGGCAGCAGGGCAGTGACGATGCTTGAGCTCAGCTTGGCAGGCAGCGCCATGGATCGATCCGGAGTGTCATTGCCCGGATTTAGCCAGCCCCAGATGACGCTGACGTGACGCTGCGATGAATGTCACATGACGCGTTGCGGCGCTTGCAACTCCGCCAGGACGGCCAGCACGGTCTCGTGTGCGACGTCTTCCGTCAGCAGCGAGACATGTCCCAGCCCGCTCAGGAGACGATGCTGTGCGCCCTCGAGCCAACCGGTGCCGGGTGGACCGACGATGGAGTCGTGCCACGAGAAGATCGAGGTGACACGGGCACGTTCGCCGGCGGTTTCCCCGCGCCCTAGTTCGGCGAGCCAGTTGCCGCCACATTGCATCTGTCGTGCGTTGCATCCCTGTCCATGGCGCGCCAGTGCCGTGCCCTGGTGTGGCGTGCCGAGCGTGATGAGATGGGCGATTGAGGTGCCGGCATTGGCGTGGCGTTCGATCCGCAGCGCCGCTCGCGCGGCCAGTCCGCCCATGCTGTGGCAGATCAGGATCGGGGCCGTGCCGTGGCGCGCGTGCAACCGTGCCGCATGGGTGGCGATCTGCCGGCCATAGTTGTCGATATCACCGAGCAGTGGGTGCAGATCCAGACCTTCGCAGTGGTAGCCGGCGCGTGCGAGTTTTGGTTCCAGATCCTGCCAGACGGCGTGGTTGCAACCGTAGCCGTGAATCAGCAGCAGCGGCGGTAAAGACGGATGGAGCACGGTCGGGGATGGCCATGCCCAGCCGCTACGGAAGGGCTGGATGAAATTGAACATGCGCCATACCGCTACGCATTCGCGCAGCCAGCAGCGACAGGCCGCGGCGAAGCTCAAAGGTGCCGGCAGGGAGAGATGTGCGGGCAGGCGCGGGCGAGCGGAAGGTGGCACGCCAATGCCATGAAAGGTCATCAGGAAAGCCAGTCCGACCGACAGGGCGAACAGCAGCAGATACACCAGAATTGCGACGCCAGCGGCCAACGGCAGAGACCATCCGAGCCAGTACCACAGCGCGGCGGCCGTGCCTGCGGTCGCCGTCAGCTGGATGGCGACGGCAAGCTGCCGTGCCGTGATGGCGCTGGCGGGCATGGTGGCTCAGCGTTGCATCTTGGGTGGCGGTCGTCGCAGGACCAGGCGGGTACGGGCCAGCCGGTCGTGCGGGAACTGGCGGTGCGGGTCCAGCCACGCGGTGGCAGCGTACAGGAGGATGCCAGTCGAGAAGACGCCAAGACTGGCCCAGCCCTGCAGCCCCAGCACGGCATCAAGCGCCAGTGCCGGCAGCACCCAGATCCACGCCAGCAGATAGCGCAGCAGCGCCTGCCAGAGGCTGACCGTGCCGCCTTCGCGGTTTTCCAGCCGGATGTGCCAGGTTTTCATGGCCAGCGTCTGCCCGCTCTTGCACCACATCCAGATGAAATAAGCGGCCAGCACAAGGAATAGCCAGGCTTGCAGCGCGTGCCGGTATTGCAGGGCATGGCGTTGCTGCGTGAGTGTCGAGAACAGGAAGCCGGCCGCGAAGACGATCGCGAACAGTAACATCGATTCGTAGATCAGGGCGGCCAGCCGGCGCTTGATGGTCGGCGTCGCGGCGACGGCGGACGAGGCAGGCGACGGTGCCGACGAAGGTGTTGGTGAAGCAGGGGCGCGGCGGGGTTTGGCCATGGAAACGTGCAGGGAAGAAAGCAGGATGGCCGCCTCGGCAGCCCGGAAAGCCGCTGGCGGCGGCAGGTCAGCCCGCATTATGCCAAACGGGCCGGCAGGTGTGGAGAAGTCGACAGGAGTGGCTGGCGACGTGCGGCGGAAGCTGGGTTATTCGCTGTGCAGCAGTTCGTCGATGTCGATCTGGCTGGCAGGACGGTGTGGCGGGCGCACATCCTTGACCAGACCGCCGCTGCTTGGCAGGGCGCTGACGGCGGTCGACGGCTTCGTTGCGCGGCCAGCGGCGGCGAGCTTGCGTTTCTGCTCATCGCTCAGTTGCTGATAGTCCTGCCAGGCTTCTGCCTTTTTCTCGGCCGACAGCTGTTTGGAGATCTGGTAGTTTTCGCGGGCGATACGCCGTTGCTGGGGCGTGAGGGCGACCCAGTCGCGCATGCGCTCCTGCAAGCGTTGTTGTTGATCTTTCTTTAACTTTGGATATCGTTCGGCGATCTTCAGCCATTTGCTGCGATTGAGGTCGCTGAGATTGTTCCATTCCGGGCGCAGGGGGTGCAGAATATTCTGCTGCCGCGGCGTCAGGGTGTGCCATGCGTTGACCATGCCCGGCGTGGCTCGTGCAATCGCTGGCGCACTGGCCGGCCCGGCGCTGGTGGCCACCGGTTCCGCTACCGGTGCGGCAGGAGGCGTGGCCGGAGCGGAGGATGCTGCGTGCTGCGACACATCTCCCGGTGACTTGATCTGCGAGGCCAGTTCGGTGGCCACGCCGACACTGCCCGCTACCAGCACCAGCGCGATGGCCGTCACCCGCAGGGCACGCCGATGGCGCACAGGCAGAGAGGTGGTGGTGGATGGCGTGCGGGTGGATCCAGTCATTCAGCGCGCTTCAGGAACAGATGGAAGCCATGATCGGCATAGGCGGCCGGGGGCAGGTCATCGAGCAGCATGGCGGAATCGACATCGGCCAGTTCGTCGATGCGCTGCTCCTGCTGGAATTCGTACACGCCGGCGATGGAGAGCGCGATCGCACACAGGATGCCGATCAACCCGAACCGGCGCATGAAATTGCCGAACGTGTGGCGGCCTTCATCGCTCCAGCCGTGCTGGCCCACTTGTGCCGGCGCCAGCACAGGCGCAGTCTGTGGTGCGTCGGCCTTCTTGCGCGACACGGCCATACGGCGGCTGGCTGCCAACCGCGCCGCAATGTCCGGTTCGACCGCATTGGCGGACGCATTTAGCGCCGCGCGTACGCGGTCGGCAAAACGGAGTTCCTTGAGTTCCTGTGCATTCATAATGTGATGCCTCGTGCTCTTAGCGCGTGTGCAAGTGCGTGTGTGGCGCGCGAGCAATGTGTTTTGACGCTGCCTTCGGAACAGCCCATCAGAGCGGCCGTCTCGGCTACGTCCATCTCTTCCCAGTAACGCATGATGAAGGCTTCTCGTTGACGGGCCGGGAGACGTTGGATTTCTTCGTCGATCGCATGCAGGATCTGTGCCCGTGAGACCTGGTCAGCGCTGCTCTCCATGTTATCGCCACCTGCTTCGGCTTCCAGGGCCTCGAGGATGTCGTTGTCGTGCATGTCATTGTTGCCACGCAGGGACGAAAGTTGGCTGATCCAGGTATTGCGGACCTTCTGGCGGCGAAACCAGTCATGGGTGGTGTTCTGAAGAATGCGCTGGAACAGCAGCGGCAGTTCGGCGGCCGGCTTGTCACCGTACTTTTCTGCCAGCTTGATCATGGCGTCCTGCACGATGTCGAGCGCGGCATCGTCATCCCGCACCGCGAACACGGCCTGCTTGAAGGCGCGGCGTTCGACGCTCTGCAAGAAATCGGACAGTTCCTGTTCAGTTGCCATACGGCTGGCGGGTGGGGATGGGTAGCGGTGTGGATGGCCGGGCCGGCAGGGGACGGTTCGTGCCGCGAGGGCAATGGCCGGGATACTAGCAAAAAAACGGACGCCAAGACACGGGCCGGGCTAGTGGTCGTCCGGCTCTGGACCTGAGCAGCCTGATGCGCTAATATCACAGGTTCACAAAATTGGATGTCTCATTCGCCCGCTTATCATGCGGGCTTCCATGCAGACGCGCACGCTCGAACCCGTTCCACAAGTGCGGTAGAGAGCACCAGAACAATTTTTTGCCGAAAATTGGAAAGGAAAAGTCATGAATATGCCCAGCGCGGAATTCTCCCACGCAGACAGTAACAGCAGCCATGGCGCCGAAATCATCGGTGCCGAAATCCTCGTCCGGTCCCTCGCGGCCGAAGGTGTCGAGTTCGTTTGGGGTTATCCCGGCGGCGCGGTCCTGTATATCTACGACGAGATCTTCAAGCAGAACAAATTCGAGCACATCCTGGTGCGTCACGAGCAGGCAGCGGTGCATGCC
>DATLHT010000312.1:0-2417 GCA_035539795.1 Burkholderiaceae bacterium | reverse complement strand
CGATGTTCTCGCCGCCCTTGATGATCAGCTCCTTGATGCGGCCGGTAATGAAGTAATAGCCTTCGGCATCGCGATGCCCGAGGTCGCCGGTATGCAGCCAGCCTTCGGCATCGATGGTGCGCGCCGTCTCTTCCGGGTTCTTGTGGTAGCCGCGCATGACATTGGCGCCACGCAGCGCGATCTCGCCCGTCACGCCATCGGGGAGCGGCTGGTTGTCCGGGCCGATGATGCGGGCTTCGACGCCGCAAGGCAGGCCCGGCGAACCATAGCGCTGCGCGCCTTTCTCGTGCGGATTGCAGAACACCATCGAGGCGGTCTCGGTCATCCCCATGCCTTCGATCACCGGCACGCCGAAACGCTGCTCGAAGGCGCGGTGATGCTCGACCGGCAGCGGCGCCGAGGCGGAGCGGCCGAAGCGTACCCACGGGGTCGGACGGTCGTTCTCGGCCGGGGCATTCAGCAGGTAGGCGATGATCGTCGGCACCATATTCAGCCAGGTGCAGCGATACTTTTCCACCAGGCCCCACCACTGGCTCGCGCTGAACTTGCGCGGTGCGACGATGCTGCCGCCGGAGCAGAACGGCGTGAGCGTACCGATCACCTGTCCGTTGATGTGATACAGCGGCAACGCAGACAGCACGCGGTCGTCAGGCGTCAGGCTGTGCCATGCGCCCATGGCGCGCGCCGCATGCAGCAAGTTGGCATGCGTCAGCGGCACGCCCTTGGGCAGGCCCGTGGTGCCGGAGGTGTACATCAGCAAGCCGACATCGCCGGCTTCCGGCTCGGTGGTATCGACCGGCTCGACTTCGGCAGCGAACGTCAGCTGCACCTCGTCCGGATCGATCTCGATGATGCGCGGCGCGGCACCGCTTTCCGCCAGCTTGCCGGCGATTTCGCTGACCCGCGGCACGAGTTCGGCACAGGTAAACAACACGGCGGCATCGCTGTGGACCAGCGCGTGATGCAATTGCGCTGGCGTGGACAGCAGATTCAGCGGCACCGTGACACGGCCGGCCACCATGGTCGCGAGGAACAGTAGCGCAGCCTGCGCGCCATTCGGCAGGAATAGTGCAACCCGCGCACCACGCGGCACGTCGGCGCCAGTCAGCCATGCATCGAAGAGACGTGCCTGCTGGGCCAACTCGCCATAGGTGAAGGCACGCGCCGTTTCCGGTGCGATCAGCAGTTTGGCATCGGGCCGCAGGCGGACATGTTCCTGCAGCACGGCACTGAGCGTCGCCGGCAGGTTGGGCGATTGGGATACGTCGGACATCATGCAACTCCCGCCAGGCTCAGCGCCCGTACTTTTCAAAGAACGCCCCGAAGATGTCCGCGTCGGACGGCATACGGGGAGCAATGGGATACGCGATGCGCGTGATGTTCATGTAGTTCGACACGTCCATATTCGACGAGAAGTTGTTCCCACCCCAGGTGCCGCAACCCATCGACAGCGAGAACGGCAGGCCGTTATCGAAGTTGCCACCCGTGGCGATGGCGTGCGGCTGGTTGACGATGACGCGCGCCACCGGCATGGTCAGCCCGATCTGCAGTGCACCCTCGGTCGCCGCCTTGCCCTGGGCATGCAGGCTTACCGAATGGCCCGCGCCCTGGTAGGCGTAGATGTCCGAGACGATGCGCGCCGCATCTTCCAGGCTCTTGGCACGATAGACCGTGAGCACCGGCGAGAGCTTCTCGCCCGAATACGGGAACTGCGGGCCCGTGCCCGTCTCTTCGACCAGCAGCGCGCGCGCCTGGCGCGTGGCCGGCGCCTCGAGCTTGGCGATCTCGGCGATCTCGCCGGCAGCGCGCGCCGTCACGTCAGACGACAGCTTGCCGCCTGGCCACATGGTCTTCTGCAGACGCTCCTTGTCGCCCGCATCGAGCAACACCGCGCCCTGCTTCGCCAGCGCCGCCAGCATGGCCTCGGCGACCGGCTCGACCAGGATCACGCTGTTTTCGGACGAGCAGCTGGTAGCATTGTCGAAGGTCTTCGACTGCATGATCTTGGCGGCAGCCGCTTCCACATCGGCACTAGCGTCGACGATCGAGGCAACGTTGCCCGCGCCCACGCCGAAGGCCGGCGTACCGCTCAGGTAGGCGGCGCGCACATTGGCCTGGCTGCCGGTGGCGACCACCAGATCGGCCTGCATCATGAGCGCATGCGTCAACGATTTGGAAACAGGGATCGGCAGCATCTGCACCAGGTCGCGCGCGACCTCGGCATCGAGTCCGGCACGCTCGAGTTCGGCATGTACGTACTTGAGCAGTTGTGCGCAGGTGCTGGCACCTTTCGGCGACGGCGCGACGATCACCGCATTGCGGCACTTCACGGCATTGATGATCTTATTGGCCGGCGTTGCCCCGGGGTTGGTGGACGGCGTCACCGCCGCCACCACGCCCGCAGGACGTGCAATCTC
>DATLHT010000311.1:0-3008 GCA_035539795.1 Burkholderiaceae bacterium | reverse complement strand
GCGATATCCTTGAAATCGAGCACCGGCTGGCTCACCTCGAGCCGCATCGGCGGATTGATGTTGTTCGTGTCGAGCAGGTTCGGCTTGGGGCCGACGAAGGACACGAGCGACATCACCATGTTCTCGCGGATCGGGTCGATCGGTGGGTTGGTGACTTGCGCAAACAGCTGCTTGAAGTAGTGGTACAGCGTCTTGTTCTTGTTCGACAGCACGGCCAGCGGCGAGTCATTGCCCATCGAGCCGGTCGCTTCCTCGCCGGCGATTGCCATCGGCGCCATCAGGAACTTGATGTCTTCCTGGGTGAAGCCGAACGCCTGCTGGCGATCGAGCAGGCGCGCGGCCGGGGTCCGCATCAGCAGATCCTGGGCAGCGAGATCGTCCGGCATCGGCTCGAGTTCGTCGAGCTTGATCCGTACCGCGTCGACCCAGCTCTTGTACGGCTTGGCGTTGGCGAGGTTGTCCTTGAGTTCCTTGTCGTCGATGATGCGGCCTTGCTCCATGTCGATCAGGAACATCTTGCCTGGCTGCAGGCGCCACTTCGTGACGATTTTGGATTCCGGGAACGGCAGCACGCCGGCTTCCGACGCCATCACCACGTAATCGTCATCCGTCACGTAGTAACGCGCCGGACGCAGGCCGTTGCGGTCCAGCGTCGCGCCGATCTGGCGGCCGTCGGTGAAGGCGATGGCGGCGGGGCCGTCCCACGGCTCCATCATGGCAGCGTGGTACTCGTAGAAGGCGCGGCGGTTGTCGTCCATCAGCGTGTGCTGTTCCCACGCCTCCGGAATCATCATCATCATGGCATGCGCGAGCGGATAGCCAGCCATGGTCAGCAGTTCGAGACAGTTGTCGAACGAGGCGGTATCGGACTGGCCAGGATAGATCAGCGGCCACAGTTTCTCGAGATCCGCACCGAGCACCGGCGAGGAAATCGCACCGGTCCGTGCGTTCACCCAGTTGACGTTGCCCTTGACGGTATTGATTTCGCCGTTGTGCGCCACGAGGCGGTATGGGTGCGCCAGTTCCCAAGCCGGGAAGGTATTGGTCGAAAAACGCTGGTGGACCAGTGCCAGCGCCGAGACCGTGCGCGGATCGGCGAGATCGCGATAGTAGCGACCGACCTGTTCGCACAGCAACAGCCCCTTGTAGACGATGGTGCGCGCCGACATCGACGGCACGAAATATTCCTTGCCGTGCTTCAGCTTGAGCGCCTGGATGGCGTGGCTTGCGGTCTTGCGGATGACGTACAGCTTCCGCTCGAGCGCATCGGTAGTCATGATGTCACGACCCCGGCCGATGAAGATTTGGCGGATTACTGGCTCGGTCTGCCGTACCGTCGGCGACATCGGCATGGCCTTGTCGACCGGCACATCGCGCCAGCCCAGCATGATCTGGCCTTCGAGACGTACCGTGCGTTCCAGCTCTTGCTCGCAGGCCAGGCGCGAAGCATGCTCCTTCGGCAAGAACACCATGCCGACGCCATACTCGCCGGCCGGTGGCAGCTTGACGCCTTGCGCCGCCATTTCCTCGCGAAACAGCTGGTCGGGAATTTGCAGCAGGATACCAGCACCGTCGCCCATCAGCGGGTCGGCGCCCACCGCGCCGCGGTGATCGAGATTCTCCAGAATCTTCAGGCCTTGCTGGACAATCTCGTGGTTGCGATGGCCCTTGATATGGGCGATGAAACCCACGCCGCAAGCATCATGCTCGTTGGCGGGATCGTACAGGCCCTGGGCGGCGGGCAAAGTCGGCTGCGAATGTGCGTCCACTGTGGTCTTCCGGTTGCGTGAGACGCAACCGGGGCCTTCCATGACACCGCGACATCCGCGCAGGGGTCAGAAGAGAGGGCGCATGGCGCGCCGCACAATTTCTGTGGGTGAAAAGCACTATACGAGATCGATTTCGCCCGCGCAAAATTTTTAAATGGGGTCAGATAAATATTCTATTATGGTGCATCATACGCACCATAATAAATAGGGACAGATTAATCCGTGCTGACTTTAGCCCGTGGCGGCCGCCCCTTTGCCAAAGGGCTCACACGACGCTCCACACCCCGGGCAAGACGGGTGAGAAATGCCTCCTCCCCCAAGGGCCAGCCGCTATGAACGTGTGCACGCAGCTCCTGCAGCTGTCGTTCTGACAACCCTTCCACACAATACTCGCGATAGCGCAGCTGCCGCTCGAAAGGCGTGTTACCAAGCGCCCAGTAGTCAGAGTGATCACTCACCCACGAAACGGACTCCAGGCCGGCATGATGGCGGAAGCTGGTCCAGCGATAATGCTCTGGCATCGCCACCATGCCCGCGCGGACGGGATTGGTATCGACATAGCACAGCAGCGGCAGCAGATACTGGGCAGGATCGAACAGCATCGACCGGAAGCGCCCTTCCCACAGCGTGCCGGAACGGCCGGTCAGGAGATTGACTTGCCGGGTATAGCGGCGGCCCACGGCCTGCATCGTCTTGCTGAGACTATCGGGCTGGCGGGGCGTACCGATCAAGTGGATATGGTTGGGCAGTAAAGCAAAACCGTGCACCGCAAAGTCATGCTCGCGTGCGGCCATGCGTAGGCAGTCGAGATACAGCGCGTAGTCGCCATCGGCAAAAAATACCGGCTGCCGGTTGTTGCCACGCAACAACACGTGGACCGGCACCCCCGCCACCTGCAAGCGCGGCAATCTGGCCATGCGAAACCTCCCTGGGAAGTCTCCATGGTACCAAATCTGTCCCTATTTATGGGAAGCCAGCGGATATCCGGGAGATGGCCTGGACGCGGATGGCTGGCAGCGCGCAAACAGCACGACCTGATCAGACGGCGATGACAGATCAAGCCATTCAGCGGCACGATAACGCATGGGCCAGATCGGCGGCGAGATGCGATATCGCGAGGCAGCGACGAACGCCCGGCAGCACCAGGCGCACATGGCTTGCCCGGATCGTCAGGCGCTGACCCACCCTCCACCGGCAACGGCCCGGCACAAGCAGGGACACGGCGATGTAGCGCCCCTC
>DATLHT010000310.1:0-3870 GCA_035539795.1 Burkholderiaceae bacterium | reverse complement strand
CTGTCTCGAAGGCGCGGCGCGTGATCGCGCCGGTGGGGTCCACCGCATGTTCAGGCCATCCGCTGAGATGCCATCCAGCGTGGACGCCGATTGCCGCCGGGACGTGTGCGGCGCGATAGCGCGTGGCAAGCTGCTCGGCCCACAGCCGGGCTTGTGTATACGGGTCGACAGGGTCGGGTAGCAGACCGAAGATGGCTAGTAACGATCCAGGGTGGGGATGTTGCAGCACGGCCGATGTGTTCTTGAGTACCGCCTCCCCGAGCATCGCGACCGCACGGATGCGGTGGCCGGATTCGCCGTCCGGTTCGCGTGCCAGGGCCATGATGCAGGCGATCCAGCGTCGTTCCGCAAACATGCTGCTTGCGTGCGCCGCTGCGCCCGCGCGCACCTTGCCGCCGTCGACCGAGTGCCCACGCAGCGCGAGCTCCGTGGTCACGCGCTGGTGTGCGTGACGTATGCGGCGGGCCCAGAACTCGCGTTGCTCCGCCAGCCAGTGCTGAAATGTTGGGGCGTCGGCAATTGCAAAGGCGCCGCCCAGCGATGCGCGCCACAGACCGGCCAGCGCCTCCGCATCAGCCAGCTTCAGGCTGTGCGGGTCCGCCGTCTCGACATGCTCGCAGTGTTGCGCGGCTTCCCACAGGTCGCAGCGCAAGGCGTGACGCGGCAACTGCAATTGCTGATGGATGCGTTCGACGCGTGCCGGTCGCAACAGGCGGTCGAGCGTGAAGAGCGCATGGCGCAGGCGCGTGCGGCCCTCGGGTTCGGGGATGCCGGGCCACAGCATCTGCACCAGCTCGCTGCGGTTCAGCGGTGTGACGCTGAGCGCAAGCACGACCAGCAAGCCATAGGCGCGCGCATATGGCAGTTGCAGTACCGCATCGCCACGCGCCAGGGTGAGCTGGCCCAGCAGAGAAAGGCGGATGGGTGGTGGGGAGCGGCCCGGTGATAGCCCGGACGGCACATGCGACGAACTCATCAGCGGGCAAACGCGGGAAGGGAAAAGACTGGAGCGAAGGGACTGGCATCAGGATGCGATGCATGTCCGCGCACGGATGCAGGCTACCGGCGCAGGCCGGAGTGCCGGTTCATCGTAGGGAGGTGTGCAGCATGGAGCAACTAAACAATTGTCAATTGCCATCAGGGAATCGGGATTGCGATGCTGCCTGCTGGCGCCATCGGCCATGACAGCATAACTTCGGATATTGCGGGCCCGCTCACCATAAAAAAGTGTCTCATACCGATTTCAATGCTGTTTAAGTGATTGCGATCCCGCTGCTGTGTCAGCAGACTGTCCCGCCGGGGCCCACACCGCCCCCGGGGCCTGCCACGCCGCACGTTGCTTGTCCCTGAACGGCGTGCCTTTCCGTGTTCGTACGTGGCGACAGGGCGCGATCCTTGCCCAGATCCAAGGAGATCGTGTTGAAACAAGCGCAAGCGTATCTACCCCTGCCGCCCGAACCGCATGCACCCGATTCGCATCGCGGTTTTACGGTCGTGTCTGCCGAGAATGTTGTTCCGATCTTCCCCGGCCTGCAGAGCCGGCGCGGTACCGGCCAGCCGGTGCGCGGCGTGCGCCAGTCGCGCGACCGGTCCTATGTCTACGGTGCGTCAGCTGGCGCGGCCAACGGTGGTCGGGGTACACCGGATGCGTTGCAGTCTGACCGACTCTCGCTGTCGGTACTGCGCTTTTTCATGGCAGTCTATGCCAGCGGCAAGATGTCGCGCGTAGCCGCCGAACTCAAGGTCACGACCTCCACTGTTTCCAACAGCATCGCACGGCTCGCGCAGATGCTCGGCTGCGAACTGTTCCGCTCGACCGGGCGCGGGCTCGTACCGACATCTGCCGCACATCAACTCGCACCACGTGTCCGCGAGATCCTGCAACTGTGGGATGCTGTGCTCGACGACATGCGCGCCCCGGTTCCCGGGGTTGCCCTGCCGGATCTGGAAATCGCGTGCCCCGAGTATCTGTTGACGATGCTGACACGCTTGCAGGGCGAAGCGTTACCGATGGACCTGGTGGTGCGCCATGTCTTGCCAACATGGGAAGAGATGCAGCGGCTCTATGATGCGCAGGGGGCGGCGGCGCTGATGATCGTCGATCACCGCGAGACCGTGCCCTGGGACAGCGAGCAGCATGTCATCGCACGCTTCAGCCGGCGCTGGCTGGTGGCCCGGCGCGGTCATCCGGTACTTGGCGAGACGCCGACACTGGCTGCCGCCTATGATTGCCGCTGGATCGGCATCGAGGGTGCGCCTGCGCGCGGGGCGGGCGAAGGGCGCCTCTCGCTGGAGTCTTGGTCCAGTCTCGGACAACTGCTGCAGGACTCTGATCAGGTGTGCTTCTGTTCGGATATTGCCGCACACTACCTGGTGTCGGAGCACGGTCTCGAAGCGTTTCTCATGCCGGAAGAAGAGCATGAAGCCTGCGAGCTGCGCCTGATGTTCTCGGGCGAGGCCTGCCCGCCCGTGATTCGCCGCTGGCTCATGCAGGTCCTTGTGCCCGCGATGGAGCACTGGATTGCGGTCGTGCTCGATGTCATGGGCGAGCCTGTGGCCCCGCGCCGAGTGCTGCGCGGCGGTCGCCCGGGCCGGGCGGGGCGCTGAGGCCTGTGCTGGTTACCCGGCCGTGGGGCCAGCTAGGACTGCACGAATCGCTTCTGCCGGGAAATATTCATCAGAATGCCGATCCCCATGCCCAGCGTGACCAGCGCGGTGCCGCCGTAGCTGAGCAGCGGCAGCGGCACGCCTACCACGGGCAGAATGCCGCTCACCATGCCCATGTTCACGAAGGCATAGGTGAAGAAGATCATCGTGATCGAGCCCGCCAGCAGCCGGGAAAAGAGCGATGGTGCCTGTGCCGCGATATAGAAGCCGCGCAGTACCAGCAGCGCGTACAGTACGAGCAGCACGCTGTTGCCAAGCAACCCGAACTCTTCCGAGAACACGGCGAAGATGAAATCGGTGTGCTTTTCCGGAATGAATTCCAGGTGTGTTTGCGTACCTTGCAGCCAACCCTTGCCGGTCAGCCCTCCCGAGCCGATGGCGATGATCGACTGGATCGTATGGAAGCCCTTCCCGAGCGGATCGCTGGTCGGGTCGAGCAGTGTGCACACGCGGTGTTGCTGGTAGCCGTGCAACACCGGCCAGTCGACACCGGGCGCACACAGCTGTGTCTGGAACGAGATCAGCAGGACCGCGGCAACGCCCACCAGGCTTACCACCGGAATGATGAGGCGCCAGGACAAGCCGGCGAAATAGATGATGTACAGTCCCGCTGCCAGCACCAACAGCGCCGTGCCCAGATCTGGCTGCTTGGCGATCAGGCCGACCGGGATGGCGAGCAGGATCGCGGCGACAAGGTAGTCGAACCAGCGGATCACGCCTTCGCGCATCTGGAAGTACCACGCCAGCGTCAGCGGCACTGCGATCTTCAGGATCTCCGAGGGCTGCACCACGATGCCCACATTGAGCCAGCGCCGCGCGCCCTTGCGGATCAGGCCGAACATGGCGACCGCGATCAGCAGCGCCACGCCCACCGTATAGAGCGGCACTGCGACGCGCATGAGGGTTTGGGTCGGCAGGTTGGCGATGACCCACATCACGACGAACGACAGCAGGATGTTGCGCAGCTGGTCTTCCAGCCGGCCCGGCATATCGATGCTGGCGGAATACAGGGCAACGATGCCGAGGCCGAACAGCAGGAACACGACCAGCGCCAGCGGTTTGTCGAAACCGGTGAACCACGATTTGACGAGCGTACCGATACGGTGTTTGTCCATGGAGAATCCCGGCTTATCGTGAGGTGCCGCTGCGCGGCGTGCGGGTGGATGGTGCTGCCGGCGCCGAGGCAGGGGCTGCTGCGGATGC
>DATLHT010000309.1:0-2139 GCA_035539795.1 Burkholderiaceae bacterium | reverse complement strand
CTTCAGGCTGGTGGTGGCGATGCCGGATGACAGGCCGAAGGCCGTGTCGTTGGCGAGTGCCAGCGCTTCCTCGTAATCGCGTGCGCGCTGCACGGCAGCGATGGGGCCGAAAATCTCTTCGCGGTTGATGCGCATGCGGTTGTCCGTGTCGACGAACAAGGCGGGGCGCATGTAGTAGCCCGGCGTGTCGCGTTCCAGGCGCTCGCCGCCGCAGCGCAGGGTCGCGCCCTCGGCCTGGCCAATGGCGACATACTCCAGGTTCTGCTCGAGCTGGCTGGCGCTGGCCACCGGGCCGATGTCGGTGCCGGCCGCCAGGGCGTGCCCGACATGGATGTGCTGCAGGCGCGCGGCCAGGGCCTCGACGAATGCGCCGTAGATGCCATCGGTGACGATGAGGCGACTCGATGCGGTGCAACGCTGGCCGGCCTGGTAGAAAGCGCTCTGCGCGCACAGTTCGACGGCCTGCTCGAGATTGGCGTCGTCGAGCACGATCTGCGGGTTCTTGCCGCCCATTTCCAGCTGCACCTTCTTGCCGGCGGCGGCGCAGGCCGCGCCGATGCGCTGGCCGACGGGCACCGAACCGGTAAAGGTGACGGCCGTGACGGCCGGATGGTTCACCAGTGCGTCGCCGACTACGCTGCCGCGGCCCATGACCAGATTGAACACTCCTGCAGGCAAGCCGGCACGTGAAATGATTTCGGCCAGTGCCCATGCCGAGGCCGGCACCAGATCGGCCGGCTTGAACACCACGCAGTTGCCATACGCCAGCGCCGGGGCGATTTTCCAGGCGGGGATCGCCAGCGGGAAATTCCAGGGCGTGATGATGCCGACCACGCCGAGCGGTTCGCGCGTGATCTCGACGGACACGCCGCTGCGTACCGACGGCAGCAGTTCGCCCGACTGGCGCACGCACTCGCCGGCAAAGAACTTGAAGATATGCGCGGCGCGCAGGACCTCGCCACTGGCTTCGGCCAGCGTCTTGCCTTCTTCGCGTGCCAGCAGGTGCGACAGCTCGTCCTTGCGGGCGAGGATTTCGGTGCCGATCTGCTCCAGCGCTTCGCTGCGCGCCTGGATGCTGCCGGTCGACCACGTGGGGAATGCTGCCTCGGCGGCGTCGATGGCGCGCTCGACATCGCTTGTGCTGGCCTGCGCGTAGCGGCCGACGACATCATTCGTGTCACTGGGATTGCGGTTTTCCGTGACACCATCGCCGCGGCACCATTCCGCGGCAATGTAGTTGGCGTGTACCCCATCGTGGTGCATTGTGGTCCTCAGAAGATAAGCTGCTTGGCAGCGGGTTTGGCGCCGCCGCGATTCTTGCTGACCGGCCGGAGGATCCCGGTGGACGAGCGCAGGCGGCTGGCGGTGTTTTCCAGGTGCGTGCGCGCGGCGGCGCGCGCCAGTTCGGCATCACCCTTGCGAATGGCTTCGACGATGCGTTCGTGCTCTGCCTGCGCGAGTTCCCCGCGCGAGGCCTTAGCCGAACGCGAGCGCGAGGCGAGCAGGTTCTTCTTGTACAGCTCCGTAAAGAACTCGAAGAAGCGCACGTAGTTCGGATTGCGCGTGGCACGGGCGATGGCCTGGTGGAAGGCAAAGTCGGCATCGACGCCGGCTTCGACCTGCCCTGCATCGAGCGCCGCGCGCATGTCGGCCAGCGCCTGGCGCATGGCGGCGAGGTCACTGTCGTCGCGGCGCATGGCGGCGAATCCGGCGGCCTCGATCTCGAAGCCGGTACGCAGTTCGACGATGCCGATCAGCTCTTCCACATCGTCCTGGTTGGCGGCGTGCAGGCGGAACACGGAAGAAGGGCGGGCATCGAGAATCACCAGCCCCTTGCCTTGCTTGCTGGCCACCAGTCCTTCCACCTTCAGGCGTGAAATCGCTTCCCGCAGCACGGTGCGCGAGACGCCCAGCCGTTCCGCGATCAGGCTTTCCGGCGGCAGCACATCGCCGGCCTTGAATGTCCCGCCGGTGATCTGCGTGCGCAGCAGCGAGGTGACCCGGTCGGTCAGGTTGGTGTTTTCCTGTTTGCTCAGCGTATCCATCGTGGATCCTTTCCGGTCGGTGTGTCGATCAGCTCATATTATAAGTTGACGTAGGTGACAGGACCGATCCTTTGTACATGGCGCCATCATACCT
>DATLHT010000308.1:0-14317 GCA_035539795.1 Burkholderiaceae bacterium | reverse complement strand
CTTCGATCCGGGCACCTCGACCATCACCTACGTGCTTTTCGAGCGCGAAGGAGGCCTCTGCGCGGTCATCGACTCGGTGCTCGACTACGATCCCAAGGCCGGTCGCACATCGACCGCCTCTGCAGACCGTGTCATCGCCTTCGTACGCGCGCAGCGACTGACAGTCGACTGGCTGCTGGAAACCCATGCCCACGCCGATCACCTCTCGGCAGCACCTTATCTGCGGCAGCAACTCGGCGGACGCATCGCCATCGGCGAACAGATTCGCACGGTACAACGCACGTTTCGCCCGATTTTCAATCTCGAACCCGAGTTCCGCCTCGACGGCTCGCAGTTCGATTACCTGTTCGCCCCCGACGAAATCTTTCAGATCGGCAATCTCCGCGCCCAGGCTTGGCACGTGCCCGGACACACGCCAGCCGACATGGCTTACCGCGTCGAAAGCGCTGGCGATGACAGCGACATCGTTTTTGTCGGCGATACGCTCTTCATGCCCGATGTCGGGACCGCGCGCTGCGATTTCCCGGGTGGCGACGCACACCACCTCTATCAGTCCATCCAGCGCCTGCTCAGCCTGCCGCCCGACACCCGGCTGATGATGTGTCACGATTACCCGCCGGCGGGACGCGAGCCCGCCTGGGAAACCACCGTGGCTGCCCAGCGTGCGGGCAACATCCATGTGCGCGACGGCATCAGCGAAGCAGATTTCGTCAGCATGCGCGAGCGCCGCGATGCGACCCTGGCGATGCCGACACTGATCCTGCCGGCGATCCAGATCAATATCCGCGCTGGCGATCTGCCACCGCCCGAGGCCAACGGCACGCGCTACCTGAAAATCCCGCTGGACCGCCTGTGACAGCAAGCTGCTGCATGTCCTGGAGCGCGTTAGCCCAATCTCGGGCACACTGCTGCCTTCCGCATCCCAGAACAACTCAATGAACGCACCTGCCGTCCTGCACTGGACCGAAGACGACACGCCACACAGCGCACGCTGGCACTCCGAGGCGGCCGCGCCGCCGCCGCGGCGCGTCGTGGTCGCTGACGACCGCATGCCGGCAGACACAGCCCACCGCCTCGTGTGCGAAGGCACGGCCCTGCTGTGGCGCGGCGACTTCCACAATGCGCGCCAATTGCTACAGGCCCTGGCACGGCGCGTCGACCCAACGCGGCGCAAGCCCAAGGCACCACCGGCCACGCCACTCGATGCCTTCAACCGCTACCGCCTGGCGCAGGCGCAGCGTGCCCGTACGCTCGGCATGCTGCTGATTCCCGTGGATGCCCACCATGTCATTCCCCTGCGGCGTGCGCCCGACGTGCGGCAAGCCTGCCTGGAGGCACATGGTCCCGCCGACACGCCATATGTGATGTCACTGCGTGAACTGCAGGGCATCATCGGCGCGCACGAATGGCGCAAGAAAGGCGTGCCCGTGGCCGCGCTGAACGCCACGATCCATCCGCACTACGGCGTGTTCTCGCCGGTGCGCGGCGAATATCTCGAACTGGTGGACAACGCTCCGCTACCGACAACCGGCCTCGCGTTTGATATCGGCACCGGCACCGGCGTACTCGCGGCAATCCTGGCACGGCGCGGCATCGCGCGCGTCGTGGCCACCGACCAGGATCCGCGGGCGCTGGCCTGTGCAGCGGAGAATATCAAGCGGCTCGGCCTGGAAGCGCAGATCGAACTGATACAGGCCAACCTCTTTCCGCCCGGGAAGGCGCCGCTCATCGTCTGCAACCCGCCGTGGCTGCCGGCGCGTCCTGCGACGCCACTGGAACATGCAGTCTACGATCCTGACAGCCGCATGCTGCGTGGCTTCCTGCAGGGACTGGCCGCGCACCTCGAACCCGGCGGTGAAGGCTGGCTGATCCTGTCGGACTTCGCCGAACATCTCGGCCTGCGCGCGCCGGACATGGTGCGGGAGACTATCGCCGCTGCCGGCCTGCGTGTGATCGAACGCCTCGACACACGGCCCGTGCACCCCAAGGTCTCGGACACGACCGATCCGCTGCATGCCGCACGGCGCAAGGAAATCACATCGCTGTGGCGACTCACGCACGCATGATGCGCGTGCGTGGCATCCACGTGATGCGCTCGCCCCCAAGGTTGACGGATTTCCTGTAGCGGCTATACTGGGCCATCAACTTTGACAATATCCATCAGCACGCCGTGACTCTGCCACTCAACGCCTCGCCTGCGCTGCGCTCCTTCGGGAACGCGGACCACGCTCGCGCCGCGTTTGCCGGCATGCTGACCCGCCAGCGCCAGTTCGCGCGCACGCCCCAGATCATCGCGGGCAACGCCGAACACGCCTGCTGCAAAGACCTCGCCTGCCTCTCTTAAGCTCGGCGAAGGTCTACCGGCCACACCGCGGGATCTCCCACGGCCGCCCCTTCCCGAGCACCCCCCAGCCTAACACCTGACCCACCGATTACGCAGCGGCGTGCTGAGGCACGGACGCCCGGCGTAATCCATTTTGCTTGAGCCGCACGGATGCGGCCATAGCGGAGGAAACTCGCCATGAACCAACGAATCCTGTCCTACCAGGACGCCCTGCTCCTGAGCAAGCTGTCGGAACACCTGCTGCGCGTCGCCGGCCCCGAGACATATGCTGCTGAACAACTGGTGGAGATCCTGTCCACTGCCACGATCCTGCCTGATGGCGAAATCCGCGAGGACCGCGTGGGAATCGGCAGTCTGGTGATCTATCACGAGGCCGGCCAGCGCGAGCGTGACACCGCCACCATCGTCCCGCCGGAAGACGGCAACCCATCGCTGGGTCGCATTTCGGTGCTGACGCCGATGGCACTGGCCCTGATCGGCCGCAAGGTCGGGACAACCGTGGAAGTGCCGCTGCCGCTGCAGCGCACCAAACAGTTCACCATTGCGGAGGTCCAATGCGCCACGGAATTGCGGAGACTGGAGTAATGCGGGCAGCATATTACAAAGCGCTGCTAGCCATAATCGCCACTGCCGCCGTATACTACGCGCTCGATTTTTGAATTGAGGGACCGCGCGTGCTCGCTCGGTCCCTCGCCCAACCGAGCTTTCACGTTAATGACTCTACCTTCCCTCGACAGCTTTCTCAGCCAGGTGGCATCTCGTGACCCCAACCAGCCGGAGTTCCTCCAGGCGGTGAAGGAAGTGATGCACAGCCTGTGGCCCTTCCTGCAACAGTATCCCGAGTATGCAAAGCATGGCCTGCTGGAACGTCTCGTCGAGCCGGAGCGGATCATTCAGTTCCGCGTATCGTGGACTGACGACAAGGGCCAGGTGCATGTCAACCGCGCCTGGCGCATCCAGCACAGTTCCTCGATCGGCCCGTTCAAGGGCGGCATGCGCTTCCACCCGACCGTCAACCTCTCGGTCCTCAAGTTCCTCGCCTTCGAACAGACCTTCAAGAATGCCCTGACGACCCTGCCCATGGGCGGCGCCAAGGGCGGTTCGGACTTTGACCCCAAGGGCAAGTCGGAATTCGAAGTGATGCGCTTCTGCCAGGCATTGATGACTGAGCTCTATCGCCACATCGGTTCCGACACCGACGTGCCGGCCGGTGACATCGGCGTCGGCGGCCGCGAAGTCGGCTACATGGCCGGCATGATGAAGAAGCTCTCGAACGACACGTCGAGCGTGTTCACCGGCAAGGGTGTGACCTTCGGTGGCAGCCTGATGCGTCCGGAAGCGACCGGCTACGGTACGGTGTACTTCGCGCAGGAAATGCTGCGCAAACATGGCGACAGCTTTGAAGGCAAGCGCGTACTGATCTCGGGCTCGGGCAACGTGGCGCAGTATGCCGCCGATAAGGCCATCGAACTTGGCGCCAAGGTGCTGTGCGTGAGCGATTCGGGCGGCACCATGCTGTATCCGGAGGGCATGAATGAAGCGCAGCTCGCCGAACTGATGGAATTCAAGAACGAAGAGCGTGGCCGTCTCGCCGATTTCGCGGCACGCCACAAGCTGCCGTTCGAGGCCGGCAAGCGCCCGTGGCACATCCCGGCGGACATTGCACTGCCGTGCGCCACGCAGAATGAACTCGATGCCAACGATGCCGAAACCCTGCTCGCCAATGGCGTGAAATGTGTCGCCGAAGGCGCCAACATGCCGTCCACCCTCGAAGCGGTGGACCGTTTCCTGGGCGCGCGCATCCTGTATGCCCCGGGCAAGGCCAGCAACGCCGGCGGCGTAGCCACGTCGGGCCTGGAAATGTCGCAGAATGCCATGCGCCTGTCGTGGCAGCATGCCGAGGTGGACGAGAAGCTGCACGCCATCATGAAAGAAATCCATCTGAACTGCATCATGCACGGCCAGAAGGACGATGGTTTCGTCAATTACGTCGACGGCGCGAACATCGCCGGCTTCGTCAAGGTAGCCAACGCCATGCTGGGCCAGGGCGTGATCTGATCCACGATCTGCCGCGGCACCGTCGCAGGCTTTAACGGCGCGCCGTCCGAGAACCGGGCGGCGCGCCGTTATCTTTGCGGCGTATGGGCGATTTTCCCGTACTTCGAACACGGCCATCCCCCCCATTTTTTCGCTTTACCGATCTGCATTCCGTTCCTACACTGACCCATACCACGTTGCGCCAGAACTGACGCCTCAAGTCAGTCGTCGCACGGGAATGGGGAAAAGGGATGGGGGTGTCTCTTAACGCACATCACCTGCTGGTGGCAGGCGTGGTGCCATTGACCATTGTGATTGCCGCAGTCGCTGTGATACGCGGCGGGGAAGCCGGCAGCCTGCGCGCCCAGGCTTTCGCACAGCAGCAACAGGCCGCCACGGACGAAGCCACACCGCTCGATGCGGCCATCGACACCCACTTCGACACCCTGATCCGACTGCGCAGCCAATTGAGCTCGCTCGCCGTGCTGCCCGTTGCGGCGCGCCAGATCTCTACGGATGATCCCGCCGTCAACGCACTCTTCGCCATTTCTCCCAACGGCCGCATTCAGGTACACGGTGCGCAGCGGCCGACAGCACTGGAGATTCCGGAGCAAGAGCTGATGACCTGGCTCGGCAACACCGCGACAACCTATCTCTCGATGCCGATCCAGAGCGGCGCGGCCCGGACGCCAATGATCGCCATTGCTATCCCGTGGCGGGATGCGCCCTCGCAGGCCGGCCTGATCGGGTTGCAGATCGATCTCTCCAATGAACCCGCACTGCGTGCGCTGACGTATCCGGCCGCCCATCCGGGGACCAAACGCTGCCTGCATGCAGGTGGACAGGTTCTGCAGATCAATGCCCGGGCGGATGGCAGTGTACGGCTCGACCCCGTCACCGATTGCAGCCCACCCCCGCCCGCCGCCGCACGCTGGCTCGACCGCCTCTTTCCGGTCGGTGACGTCACCGCCTATGTGCCGCTCCCACACACCGGCTGGATGCTTGAGCGCACCACGCCAGCGCGCGAAGCATTCGCCCCGTTCCGGGCGGCGCAGGCCACGCTGGGCATCGTGGTGCTCGCAATTCTGGCCATCTCGCTGGGCACAGCTTGGTGGCTGTTCCGCCTGCTGATGCAGCCCCTGCGTGAGCTGCAACGGCTGACCGCCCTCACGGAGCCCGGTACGCGACCGCCGCGCGCTACCGAGATCGCTGCGCTGACCGACGCCTTTCGCCACTCCCTGATCCACCTGCGGCGACGTGTGCGCCTTGTCACCCATGCCTGCGACCATGCCACCCAGGTCGCCGAACGCGCGACACTGACGGCTGACCTGTTTCCGGACCTGGCCGGCCTGATCGGCCCGGATCGTTGTTTCATCCACGTGAACAAGCCACATGAAGCGCTGTTCGGCCGACCGATTTCTACCATCACCGGCCGGCCGGTCCACGAGTTGTGGGGACGTGAATCGTTTGCAGAAATGGAACCGTTCCTCAACCAGGCACTGCAAGGCCACGCCACCACCTTCACGATGCGCC
Source organism: Burkholderiaceae bacterium (assembly GCA_035539795.1). Taxonomy (GTDB): domain Bacteria; phylum Pseudomonadota; class Gammaproteobacteria; order Burkholderiales; family Burkholderiaceae; genus Imbroritus. Next base: position 8,403 of record DATLHT010000308.1, on the reverse strand, counting down.
ACGGCCCGTCACGCACCGCACGCTGGCTGGAGACCACATACCAGCCCGTGCTGGCACCCGAGACCCACGAGGTGCGTGCCGTGCACTTCCGCGTACGCGATCTCACCACTGAAAGACACAATGCGCTGCGCCTGCAACGCGAAGTGCAAACCGATGCGTTGACCGGCTTGCTGAATCGCCGGGGCTTCAATTTCCGCCTTGAGCGGGCACTCGCGCGAACCAGCGGCGACGGCGGTGCCATCACACTGATGTATATCGACCTGGACCGTTTCAAGGAAGTCAATGACACCTATGGTCACGCAGTCGGCGATGAGCTGCTGCGTACCTTTGCCCAGCGTCTGACCCATGCCGTCCGCAGCAATGATGTGCTGGGCCGGCTCGGAGGCGACGAGTTCGTCCTGCTCATCGAAGGCGATGAAACCGCCTACACGGACCGTGTTGCCGGAGCAGTTCTGGCCTGTGCACAACTGAGCTTCAATTTGCGCGAACACTGGGTAGAGATCGGTGCCAGTATCGGCGTGGCGTCAGGCCACAGTGGTGAAAAAACCGTACACCAACTATGCGAAGAAGCCGATACCGCGCTCTACCAGGCCAAGCGCGACGGCAAGAACTGCTTCCGCCGCTTCCGCATTTCCGCCGCAGCATGAACTGCCGTGACCTTGCCCGATCCGGTATGGCACACTGGCAGCCATGCTTTCTCTCAAGTATCTCAACGGCTACCCGCCCGAACTGCTCGTGCAGGTCAGGCAGCTCATCGATTCCGGCCGGCTCGGCACCCACCTCGAGACACGCTATCCCGAGCGCCATGACATCCAGACTGACCGTGCACTGTATGACTTCGTGATGCAGCTGAAGCAGCGCCACTTGCGCACTGCACCACCGCTCCACCGTGTCAGCTACGAAGCGCGCCTCGATGTCGTACGCAATGCACTGGGACTGCATACTACGACCTCGCGCGTGCAGGGCGGCAAGCTCAAGGCCAAGAAGGACATCCGCATCGCGGCCCTGTTCAAAGACGCGCCGCCGCAGTTTCTCCACATGATCGTGGTGCATGAATTGGCGCACCTGCGCGAGAGCGATCACAACAAGGCTTTTTATCGTCTGTGCGACAGCATGTTGCCGGGCTATCACCAGTTTGAATTCGACCTGCGTCTCTATCTCACCTGGCACGATCTGCAACAGGGTAAGGCGAGATCTGCGTGAAAAAACGGCCCCGCTTCGCGGGGCCGTCCAGACAGCAACAGATCAAGCCGGACGAATCAGTCCTTGGCGGCAGCACCCGCCACGGCCATGGTCTCGCGCTCTTCTTCGAAGGCGCGCTTGGCGTAGGCTGTGTAATCTGCCGAGTTGCGATAATTGATGTTCAGGCCGACCTGGCTGGCAAAGGCCTTGAACTTCGGATCATCCAGCGCCGACTTGAACGCCTCATCCAGCTTCTGCACGATCGGCTGGGGCACGCCCACCGGTGCGATGATGCCGAACGGCGACGCCTGCACCACCGGGAAACCGAGTTCCTTGGCCGTCGGCGCATCCGGGTAGTCAGCCGAACGCTTTTCGCCGAAGGTCGCGAGGATGCGGATCTTATTGGTCTGCACGAACGGCACCATGCTGTTCGCCACCGTCGTTACCTGGGTGTTATGACCAAGCATCGAGGTGATGGCTTCGGAATCGCCCTTGAACGGCACGTGCGTCCACTGCGCGCCGGTGTTCTTGCCGAGCATCACCATGGCAAGGTGGTGACTGCTGTAGGTGCCCGAGGTGCCATATGAAATGTTCGCGCCCGGTGCCTTGGCGGCGTTGACCAGATCCTTCAGCGTCTTGTAGGGCGAATCGGCATTCACGCCGATGGCCGAGCTGTAGCCGGCGATCATCGAGATGTAGGTGAAGTCCTTGCGCGGATCAAAGCGCGTCTTTTGCATGTGCGGCACGCGGAACACACCGATCGGTGCCATCGACAGCAGATAACCGTCAGCCGGCTGGCCTACCAGCTGCGTGGCGCCCATGGTGCCGTTCACGCCCGGCCGGTTGTCGACGACGATCGGTTGGCCCAGCTTCTTGGCCGCGATATCGGTTAGCTGGCGTGCCACCTGGTCGGTGATGCCGCCCGCTGCATACGGCACGATCAGGCGGATCGGGCGGTCGGGAAACGACTGGGCCGCAGCGCCGCCGGCCACCATCAGGGAAAGGAGTGCGGCCGCGCCGCGCAGTTTGCGAATCATAGTTGTTGTCTCCTGATACGACAGCTTACAGTGTTAGCACACTTCGAAAAGTCCGGCGGCACCCATGCCGCCGCCAATGCACATCGTGACGACCACATAGCGGACACCACGGCGTTTTCCTTCAATCAGGGCGTGCCCCACCAGGCGCGAACCGGTCACACCATAGGGATGCCCCACGGCAATCGCGCCGCCATTCACGTTCAGCCGGTCGTCCGGAATGCCCAGACGGTCGCGGCAATACAGCACTTGCACGGCGAACGCTTCGTTCAATTCCCACAGGCCGACATCCTCGATCCGCAACCCGGTCCGTTCCAGCAGGCGCGGGATGGCGAATACCGGGCCAATGCCCATTTCATCGGGCTCGCAGCCGGCCACAGCATAGCCGCGGAAGATACCCATCGGCGCGATGCCACGATGCTTGGCTTCATCGGCGCTCATGACCACGCAAGCTGAGGCACCATCCGAGAATTGGCTCGCGTTGCCAGCCGAGATCACCCCACCCGGCAGCGCCGGACGGATGTTGCAGATGCCTTCGTAGGTCGTGCCCGCGCGGATACCTTCGTCAGCGCTGAGCGTGACTTCCTGCGTCGAAACCTTGCCACTCTTGTCGGCGACAGCCATGGTGGTCGTCACTGCCACGATCTCGTCGTTGAACAGCCCGGCTGCCTGCGCCGCAGCGGCACGCTGCTGGCTGCGCGCGCCGTACTGATCCTGCAGCTCGCGCGAAATGCCATAGCGCTTGGCCACCATCTCGGCGGTCTGCAGCATGTTCCAGTAGATCTCCGGCTTGTGTTCCTTGAGCCAGTCGTCGTGCTGGAAATGGCGATTGACCTCGTTCTGCACGCACGAGATCGATTCCACGCCGCCGGCGACGTAGATGCCGCCCTCGCCAGCGATCACGCGCTGCGCGCTCTGGGCGATGGCCTGCAGGCCGGACGAGCAGAAGCGATTGAGCGTCATGCCGGCCACTGATACCGGCATGCCGGCACGCAATGCGATCTGGCGCGCGATATTGCTGCCGGTCGCGCCTTCGGGCTTGGCGCAGCCCATCACGACATCCTCGATGTCGGCCGGATCCAGGCCGGCGCGCTCGACCGCGGCGCGCACCGCAAAGGCACCCAGCGTCGCGCCGTGGGTCATGTTGAAAGCGCCGCGCCAGGACTTGGCCAGCGGCGTACGTGCGGTGGAAACAATGACTGCTTCGGACATAAATCTTCTCTCCGGCACACGCCCTGGCGTGCCTGCATTCTTGGCAATGGGTTCAGGTCAGATCGGCAAAGTTGCGGCCTTCGGCCACGCAACGTTCCAGCAACGGCGCTGGCGTCCAGAACGCCCCGCCGCCGACGCCACGCGCCGCATAACCACGAATCGCGCGCAGCACGTTGAACAGGCCCACGCTCTCGGCGTAGTGCATCGGACCGCCGCGGAAGGCCGGGAAACCGTAGCCCGTGAGGAACACGGCATCGAGGTCGGATGCGCGCTGCGCAATGCCTTCTTCCAGCAGCCGCGCACCTTCGTTGACCAGCGCAAAAATGGTGCGCTCGACGATCTCCTGGTCACTGATGCGGCGGCGCACGATGCCATGCTGCGCGCTGTACGCCTCGATCAGCGCACGTACTTCCGGATCCGGAATCGGATCGCGCTTGCCCGGCTCGTAGCGGTACCAGCCTTTGCCGGCCTTCTGCCCAAGACGCCCGGCCTCGCACAGCGGATCGGCCACGCGTGCGAACGCCTGGTCCGGGTACTCCACATAGCGCCGCTTGCGGATGGCCCAGCCGATGTCGTTGCCTACCATGTCGTTCATGCGGCACGGACCCATCGCCATGCCGAATTTCTCGAGCGCACGGTCCACCTGCTCGGGCAAGGCGCCCTCTTCCAGCAGGAAATGCGCCTGGCGGATGTAGCGGTCCAGCATGCGGTTGCCGATGAAACCGTCGCACACGCCCGATAGCACGCCCACCTTGCTGAAGCGCTTGGCCAGGGCCATCGCTGTCGCGATGACGTCCGGTGCCGTGGCGGCGCCCTGCACCACTTCAAGCAGGCGCATCACATTCGCCGGGCTGAAGAAATGAAGGCCAACCACATCCTGCGGGCGCTTGGTGAAAGCGGCAATGCGGTTCACGTCGAGCGTGGATGTATTGGTGGCCAGAATCGCACCGGGCTTCATGACCTCGTCGAGCGTGCGGAACACGGTTTCCTTCACGCCCCAGTCTTCGAACACCGCCTCGATGACCACGTCGGCCTGGGCGATATCCGCGTACTGCAGCGTCGGCCGGATGAGCGCCATGCGCTGCTCGACCTGCACCTCGGTCAGGCGGCCTTTTTTCGCGCTCGCCTCGTAGTTGCGGCGGATGATGCCGAGGCCGCGCTCGAGTGCGTCCTGCGAGGTTTCGAGCAGCCACACCGGTACTCCGGCGTTGGCAAAATTCATGGCGATACCGCCGCCCATGGTGCCGGCGCCGATCACCGCACCGGCCTGGACATCACGCGCTTGCGTGCCGGCAGGCAAACCGGGAATCTTCGGAGCTTCGCGTTCGGCGAAGAAACCATGCTGCAGGGCGCGTGCCTCAGGACTGCGCGACAGCTCGACGAACATCGCGCGCTCCTTGGGCAGACCGATGTCGAACGGCTCCAGCGAGGCCGCAACGGCATCCACGCATTTCAGCGGGGCCGGCAGATTGGGTGAGCGCGCCTGCACGACACGGCGCGCATGCTGGAAGAATGCATCGGCGCCAGCCAACCTGACCTGCCGGTCTCGCACCCGTGGCAGCGGTTGCTGATCGGCAGCCTTGGCGGCAGCTCCGCGCGCCAGCACCAGTGCGGTGGCCAGCACCTCCGTCTCGACCACCCGATCGAACAGCGGCGCCCCCAGGGTGGCAGCCCTGACCGTCTTGCCGGTCAAGATCATGTCAAGCGCGGCCTCCACGCCAAGCAAGCGTGGCAGGCGCTGCGTGCCGCCCGCACCCGGCAGGATGCCGCGCTTCACTTCAGGCAAGGCGATCAGGGTGTCGGCCTGCACCACACGGTAGTGACACGCCAGCGCCAGTTCGAGCCCGCCGCCCATAGCCACGCCTTCGATAGCGGCGATGACCGGCTTGCTGGTGTCGTCGAGGATGCGCAGCACGGTGCTGAGGGTCGGTTCTTGTGTCGCCGCCGGTGTACCGAACTCGCGCATGTCCGCACCAGCGCTGAAGTTGCTGCCAGCGCCGACGATCACGATGGAATGAACGGCTGCATCGCCCTGTGCACGGTCCACGCCATCGACGATGGCGCGGCGAACCGGATATGAAAGCGGATTGACTGGAGGCTGACTGAGCGAGATGACGGCAACACCGTCCTCAACGCGATAGTGCGGGCAAAGCGACTGACTCACTGGGACTCCTGGTACACGGAGACCCGCCGTGCCCGATGCCGGCGCGGCATCGGTGCATCCATCGTGTCTCCGTCTAGTTTATTCTGCTGTGCAGAATTACGTTCTGCATTTTTATATCCTACTGCCGCGTGCACGGGATGTAAATACCTTAATCAAGGACATGATTGAATTCATCTGCAGGCAAAAAGCCCCTTGCTTGACCCTCCTCGCTTGCGCTATGCTCGTTGCACATTTGCAGAACAATATTCTGCATAGCAGAATTAATAGCCCGAGACAGATCCATGACATCGATGCTCATCAACCGGGAAGACCTGGACTTCCTGCTGTTCGACCTCGTGCAGGCCGAAACCCTCGTCACACGTGACCGCTACGCCGAACATTCGCCCGATACCTTCCGCGCCATCATCGAGGCCGCGCATCCGCTGGCCGAGGAAAAATTCGCCCCGCACAACCGCAAGGCCGACGAACACGAGCCCACCTTCGACGGTGAGCGGGTGCACATGATTCCGGAAGTCGCCGAGGCGGTAAAAGCCTTTGCGGACGGTGGCTTCATGGCCGCACCGCACGACGAGGAATGGGGCGGCATGCAGTTGCCGATCACCATCAACCAGGCCTGCCTCGCGCTGTTCCGCGCCGCCAATGTCGGTTCGTCGGCATACTCGTTCCTGACTTCGGCCAACGCCAACCTGATCCGCACCTTTGGCACCGAGAGCCAGAAGCAGCGCTTCCTCGCGCCGATGTTCGAAGGCCGCTGGTTTGGCACCATGGCCCTGACCGAGCCGCATGCCGGTTCATCGGTGCCCGATATCCGCACCACCGCCACGCCAGTCGGTGACGGTACCTATCGCATCAAGGGCAACAAGATCTTCATCTCGGGCGGCGATCACGAGCTGGGCGAGAACATCGTGCACCTCGTGCTGGCCCGCGTGCCGGGCGCACCGGCCGGCGCGCGCGGCATCTCGCTGTTCCTCGTACCGAAGTACCGCGTAGATGCCGCTGGCAAGCCGGGCGCGCGCAACGACGTGGCGCTGGCCGGCCTGATCCACAAGATGGGGTATCGCGGCACGACCTCGACCATGCTCAACTTCGGCGAGAACGATGACTGCATCGGCGAGCTGATCGGTGAGGAAAACCGCGGACTCACCTGCATGTTCCACATGATGAACGAGGCCCGCATCGGCGTCGGCATGGGCGGCACGATGCTCGCCTATACCGCCTACCTGCATGCCGCCGAATACGCCCGCACGCGCGCCCAGGGTCGCCCCATCGAGGCCAAGGATCCGACTGCGCCGCAGGTGCCGATCATCGAACATGCCGACGTGCGGCGCATGCTGCTGATCCAGAAGTCGTATGTGGAAGGCGCGCTCGGCCTGTGCTTCTATGCTGCTCGCCTGGCCGACGATGCGCGTACCGCGCCCGACTCGGCGGAGCGCGCCGATGCCGAACAGTTGCTTGCCCTGCTCACGCCGATCGTCAAGTCGTGGCCCGCGCAGTTCTGCCTGGAAGCCAACCACCTTGCCATCCAGATCCATGGCGGCTACGGCTACACGCGCGAGTATCCGGTCGAGCAGTTCTACCGCGACAACCGCCTCAACGCGCTGCACGAAGGCACGCACGGCATCCAGGGCATCGACCTGCTGGGCCGCAAGGTGGCGCTTGAAGACGGCGCGGTGCTCGCACTGCTGCGCCGGCGCATCGCCGCCACCGCCGACAGCGCGCGCGCCTGCGGCAACGCCGAACTGGCCAGCCACGCCGACGCCCTGCAGGCCGAGTGGGACACCATTGCCGAGACCACCGCGCAACTGCGCGCCGTCACGCAGGAAGACATCCGCCGTGGTCTGGCGAATGCCAGCGTGTATCTCGACATGTTCGGCCACGGCGTGATCGCCTGGATCTGGCTGCAGCAAGCGGTCGCGGCGCACCAGGCGCAGCAGGCCGGCACGCGCAGCGCGGCATTCTGCGCGGGCAAGCTGGCCGCGGCACGCTGGTTCTTCAACTGCGAACTGCCGAAGGCCGGACCGCAACATGCGCTGCTGCGCCGACTCGACGCCACAGCGCTCGATGCGCAAGCCGACTGGTTCTGAGCAACACCTTTGACAACAGGCGGCGCATCGAGCGACCGGGATTCCCGCAGATGCGTCACCGCCCTGCACCGCGCCAGACGCCGCCGACAACGAGACAACATATGGGATCAGGTCATCCCGCCCAGCCAGGCTTCCTGATGGCTGCAGCGCTGAGGATGGCCGCCCCTTCAACGATTTACCCGACCAAGATGAGCACTCAAGACCTTCTCCAGGGCCTGCCCGAACGGCTGCATGAAACCATCGCCGAATGGGTGAGCAAGCAACCCAACGCACTTGCTGTTGAGGATGATCTCACCACGCTGAGCTACAGCCAGTTCGACGCTGCCACCATCGCCGCCGCTCGTCAGTTGACCGAACTGGGCGTGCGTCCCGGCGACCGGGTGATCTTTGTCGCTGAAAACTGCGTGGCACTCGCCGTACTGTTCTTCGCCATGAGCCGGCTCGACGCCTGGGCGTGCGTGGTCAATGCGCGCCTGTCTGGCGCGGAGATCGAAGCCATCCGCGCACACTCGGATGCACGCCGCGTGTTCTACCTGCATCGCCTGTCTCCGGCAGCCGCGGCACATGCGGATGCTGCCAATGCCGAAGAAGTGGTCTTCGATGTCATCGGCCCGGTCCGTACCGGCCCGCTGAATACCGCTTGCACCCCGGAGCCGGTCGATGCCGCCGGCGCGGACCAGGTGGCCGCCCTGATCTACACCTCGGGCACCACCGGCAAACCCAAAGG
>DATLHT010000307.1:0-10962 GCA_035539795.1 Burkholderiaceae bacterium | reverse complement strand
GTGGGCGAGCGCGCCGGCATGATCGAGCTGCTCGCGCGCCTCGCCGGCCCGTTGCTGCGCAGGCTGTTCCCCGCGGTGCCGCAAGGCCACCCGGCGCAGGGCGCGATGACCATGAACATCTCGGCCAACCTGCTGGGCCTGGACAACGCCGCCACGCCGCTGGGCCTGAAGGCCATGCGCGAACTGCAGACACTCAACACCGAAGCACCCGGCACGGCGAGCAACGCGCAGATCATGTTTGTGGTGATGAACACCGCGGGCCTCACGCTGATTCCCACCTCGGTGATCGCCATCCGCCAGAGCATCGCGCTCAAGCAGGGCCTGGGCGCGGACTTCAACGCGGCGGACATTTTTCTGCCCGTGCTGCTGGTCACCTTCATCTCGTTGCTGGCCGGTGTGTTGGCCGTGGCGGTGTGCCAGCGCCTGCCGCTCTGGCGCGCGCGTTTCCTGCTGCCGGTGCTGGCGGTGGCCGGGCTGTTGGCGGCGGCCGTGACCGCGCTGGCCCGCCTGCCGGCCGAGCAGGCGGCGCGCGTGGCCGGTACCATCGGCGCGGCCGTGATCCTGAGCATGGTGATGCTGTTCGTGCTGGCCGGTGCCTGGAAGCGCGTGAACGTCTACGACGCGTTCATCGACGGTGCGAAGGAAGGCTTCGGCGTGGCGATCCAGATCGTGCCCTACCTCATCGCCATCCTGATCGCCATCGGCGTGTTCCGCGCCGCCGGCTGCATGGACTTCCTGCTGTCCGGCATCGGCATGGCCGTGGCGGCGCTGGGCTTCAACACCGACTTCCTGCCCCCGCTGCCCGTTGGCTTGATGAAGGTGCTGTCGGGCGCGGGCGCACGCGGCCTGATGATCGACGTGATGCAGACGCACGGCGTGGATTCGTTCGCCGGGCGCCTCGCGGCCATCGTGCAGGGCTCGACCGAAACCACGTTCTACGTGCTCGCGGTGTACTTCGGCAGCGTGGGGGTGCAGCACGCACGGCACGCATTGGCGTGTGCGCTGTTTGCGGATGCGGTGGGGCTGGCGGCGGCGATCGGCGTGGGTTACGCCATGCTGCGCTGAACCGAGAGCTCCGCTGGTGAGCGACCAGCTCGAACGAACTCGACCATTTCCTGATGGAGTTGGGTACGGCAGGCGTACTTTGGACATTTGCGACTCCTTGAACACAAAGCTTGATGTGTTCACGGAACCGGGTCAACTCCAACTCCATCCAGGTGCAAGGGTGGTGGTGCGGCCAAAGGGAATCGAACCCCTATCTGGCCCTTAGGAGGGGCCCGTTCTATCCATTGAACTATGGCCGCAACAGAGCGCGTCAGTTTAACTGCTCGGGATGAGCTCCTTGGACGTAGGGCGCACTGAGCAGCCATTCCCGACGAGGAAGGTTGTGGACGCGCCGGTAGCCAAAGCGGCGACGCACATGGGCGATCTCCATGATCTTCTCGTGCAGATCCTGTGTGGCTTGATCGGCCTTCGGTGGATGGCGGTAGCTGTCGCGGGAGAGCCCCACAAGCCGGCACGTGTGGCGCTCGGATAAATGGTGCTCGCTCACCATCCACCCATCCGCCTCGCGCCTGGCCTATGAGGCTAGTGCTTTACCCCAGAACGCTCTTGAGCGCGTGCATGTCCAGGTGCGTCTCGGCCAGCAGCCGCTTGAGCTTTGGCGCTCTCCAGCTCCAGCTCACGCAGGCGCTGAGGCTTCCGGTCAGCATCGGAAAAAGCTATGTAAAACAAAGAAAGATCGTTCTTTCCAAGGGAAGCCTTGACGCCTACGCTGCGTGCAAGGGAGTTTTCTCGTGGTGATAGCAGCCTAGAGCCGAGCGCGAGCACGAGCACGCAGTCAACAGGATTGTTCGGCGGCGAGAACTTTCAGCAAGCGAGGGGAAAAATGGAATCTGCGATACCTGGGCACCTGAAATGTCCAAGGACTCGGCACGCACGAGTGTCAGACGAGTACACGCCGCCGTATGCCGCTTGGGCGGCCCGATACGGCGCACAAACCGAGCAGGTCGTCATGGGGTACTTCGGCGTCCAATCGGACGCGGATGACTTGCCGGGCCTGTTCGGCGCGGTGCTTCAGATCGAGTCGCTGCTGAAGCTCCCCCATGGGCCTAGCCATCACGATCTCGCGCATTACGTCGACGAAGCAGGTTTTGACACCTACATCGCGATCGCATATTGGGATGATCCTCAGGTCTACCAGAATTGGGCGGCCTCTCCTGACGTGGAATCCTGGTGGGCAGGTCCAGAGCGCCTTCAGTCCGGCTACGGATATTTCCGCGAGATTCTCAAGCCACGATCTGCGCGGTTCGAAACCATCTATTCGACACCGGACAAATTTGAGGGTGTCGCGACGATGGCTGAGGGCATCAGTGGGGAAATCCTTGAACACGGGTATTGGGGTGGGATGCGCGACCGTCTTCCCGCCTCTCAAACGGATCCTCTGCGCGCCATCGGAGACCTCAACGTGCCTTCCGGACCGACTGAGGGGCGCCGAATAGTGCTTGCCGGCCATGAAAATCTGGCGCTGATTCGATCTGGCCAGGATTGGTCGGAGACAGCGGGCGAGGAGCGATCCCACTATCTCAATGAGGTCGCTCCCATCCTCGGCGAAGGGATGGTTTTCCTTCGGGACCACGGTCTGGCAGCCGGCTGCTATTTCAATCGATACGTAAGGCTCGTCAACCGAGCCGGCAAGCCGGTCGAGAAGACGTTTGGACAAAGCCTTTGGCGAAGTCTGGAACACATGGAGCGGTGGGCCGAGTCTCACCCCACCCATGTCGCAATCTTTGGAACCTTCATGCGCATGGTGCAGGGCATGGAAGAAGAACTGCGACTTCGTCTTTATCACGAGGTTGCCGTTGTAGCACCCACCGAACAGCACTACGAGTACTTGAACTGTCATCCAAGCACAGGACTGCTTCGATGTCGTGCCTTGTAGTTCTGCTGAACCCTCACTCCACCAAACCACAGCAAAGGCTAGTCATGAGCAACCAGAAATCAACCTCAGACCCAATGGCCCTAACGGGGGCAGAAGCGTTGGAAGTCGAAACACGAAGCATCGATTTCATTCCTGAAAGTGAGCGACGTGGCCACGCCAAGGATCTGTTTTCGCTTTGGTTCGGAGCGAACACAATGGCCATCACGCTCGTCACAGGTGCCATCGCAGGCACAACTGGACTGGGACTGTTCTGGTCTGCTGTCGCCATCATCATCGGCGCGGTCGCTGGGACCGTGTTCATGGCGTACCACTCCGCACAAGGCCCGCAGCTGGGTCTGCCTCAGATGATTCAAAGTCGTGCGCAGTTTGGCTTTTACGGCGCCAACATCCCCATGGTCATCGTCGTAGCGATGTACTTGGGGTTCTATGCTGGAGGAGCGATCATCGGCGCCCAGGCGCTTGAAATCTTGTTCGGCATCAAGACGCCAGTGGCAGTGGCCATTCTGTCCGCCTTGTCGCTCGTGTTGGTCCTCTTTGGCTACAAGATGATGCACTTGATCGCGCGAGTGATTACGCCCATCTACTTTGTGGTCTTTGCCCTGCTGACCGCCGCGTTGATTACCAATTGGGAAACCTTCCCTTCCAGTGCTGCAGTGCCTTTCGCGACGTTCTCACTTACGCCGTTCATGCTGATCATGTCGATCATTGCGGCTTACTACATTACTTACGGGCCATATGTCGCCGACTATTCCCGATATCTTCCTTCGAGTACGTCGACGAAATCTGCCTTCTGGTACACGTTTGCTGGAACTGTCATAAGCGCAATCTGGATCATGATTCTCGGGGCGGCGATTCAAACAGCATTCGGGAAGATGGACGCGATGACCGCCACGGCGACGGTCGCAGGGTCCTTTGGGGCGTGGCTCAAGATCCTGACACTGATCACCCTGGTTGTTGGAGTGGCGAATATCGGGGCCTTCAACATCTACGGCGCGATGATGTCTGTGCTGACGATCGTGACGACATTGAACAGTCGGCTCAAGCCGAGTGGTGGGGTCCGTGCGGCGTACTTGGTCGGACTGTGCGCTATCGGCGGCGGCCTTGCTGGCATTGCGAGCAAGGATTTCGTGCTCGCATATGAACACTTCATCTTTTTCCTGGTGACATTCCTGATCCCTTGGTCGGCCGTGAACCTGGTTGACTACTACTACATTCGACGCGGCCGCTACTCTGCCGAGGAACTGTTCCGCCCAGATGGTCAATATGGTGGGTTTAACGCGGTCGGCCTGGGGACGTACATCTTTGGCTGCCTCTGTCAGATTCCGTTCATCAGCCAAGGGTTCTTCACGGGTCCCATCGCTCAAAACCTGGGCTTTGATGTGGCATGGATTGTCGGGATCATCGTCCCTGGATTCCTCTACTATTTCCTGGCACGGAAGCAAATCGGAACTCTCTCCGCCGAGATGCTGCGGAACACCTAATTTGTACTTGGTCGAAACTTCAAAGGGTGGTTATGGCAATTAGGGACAAAGTGGTTCGAGTGGCCGCGGTACAAGCCGCGCCGGTGTGGCTGGATCTGGAGAAAAGCTTGGAGAAGGCGATTGCCCTCATTGATCAAGCCGGGTCGAGAGGTGCTGAGCTCGTCGCATTCGGAGAAGCTTGGTTGCCAGGCTTTCCATTCTGGATCTGGCTGGGGACACCCGCCTGGGGCTCCGATTTTTTCGTGGAGCTTCATCAGAATTCCGTGGAGATGGGCGGCAAGGAGATGCAGGCCCTGGCCGATGCTGCTCGTCGGAACAAAGTCGAGCTTGTGATGGGAATGACCGAGCGCGAGGGCGGTAGTCTGTACTGCACATTGGCCTTCATCGGTGCGAACGGTCAGCTAAGGGGCCGCCACCGAAAGCTGAAACCAACGCATGTCGAGCGCAGCATCTGGGGAGAGGGAGATGGCAGCGATCTATTCGTCCTTGACACCCCTATCGGACGAATCGGCGGGCTCAACTGCTGGGAGCACCTCCAACCGCTCACCAAGTACGCCATGTACAGCATGAATGAGCAGATTCACGTGGCAGCATGGCCGGCCTTGTCCATCTACAACGATACGGCGTACGCGCTCGGCGTCGAAGCGAACATGGCGGCTTCACGCACGTATGCGCTTGAGGGGCAAGCTTATGTTTTGGCGGTCACTTCGATCTGCGATCAGAACGTGATTGATCGGCTGTGCACCGATGCGGAACGGGCAAAGCTGCTTGAATTCGGCGGTGGCACGACGACCATCTTTGCGCCCTCAGGCGCGACACTGGCGGGCCCCGTACCCTACACATCGGAGGACCTTCTCGTCACCGACCTTGACTTGGCTGAAATTCGCCGGGCCAAGCAGGCCGCTGATCCTGCCGGGCATTACGCCCGCGCCGATGCCACCAGGTTGGTCATTGATCGCAAAGCTCGAGTGCCAGTCTCCATCCTGGAGCAGCCGCAGACCAACACCGGCTCGGATCTCGAATCGCTCGATGGGGATGGAAGCAGCGGTAAAACCGGCGAGTCCGCAAACCAGTGAGGGGTATAACGCCTTGAATCGTTGCGATGCGCAAGCGATGATCGGCGTGTACAAATAGCGAAGAGGTCAATGGCGGCAGATTTATCGCACTTCGACAATGGCCCTTGGCTCGCTGAGGAACTCGGCGCGCCTGGTTCCAGGCGAAGGGCTGTCTTCACGCTGCGGCAGTTGCGCTACTTTGTAGCGGCTGCTGACGGTTTGGCATTGACATCGGCCGCAAAGAGCCTGCACGTCTCTCAGCCATCGGTATCCGCGGCAGTCATGGCGCTCGAAGAGCTGTTTGGCACAGAACTTTTCGTGCGTCATCATGCGAAAGGCTTGTCGCTGACACCCACTGGGGAAAAGCTGGCTCGCGAAGCTCGTGCGCTTCTCAAGCACGCCGACGACATGCAATCCGTCGCCGGAGAGATGTCCAGCGAGATCAAGGGCGCATTGTCGATAGGGTGTCTGATCACCATCGCACCTTATCTGGTTCCGCAATTGCTTCAGCAGTTTCGTGAGCGGCATCCTCAAGCCGTACTGAATGCTGCTGTCGACCATCAAGAGGCGCTCCTGAGTGCCCTGATGCATGGACGGCTGGACGTCTTGGTCACCTACGATTTAGACGTTCCAAAAGAGCTTACTTTCCAGCCTCTTGCGTCGTTGCCTCCCTATGTTGTTGCGGCTGAAAAAAGCCGCATCGCCAAGATGAAGAGGGTCAACCTGGCCGATCTGGTGAACGAACCTCTTGTTCTGTTGGACTTGCCGTTAAGTCGAGAGTATTTTCTTGGGATCTTTAGCGCAGCCGGCATCACGCCGCATGTCCGGTACCGCTCTGCGCATGCGGAGGTTGTGCGTTCGATGGTGGCCCAAGGCTTGGGCTACAGCATTCTGAACATCCCCTCGCGCACGCACCATGCACTGAACGGCTCCAAGTTCGTGAGCCGCAATCTTGTGGGCCAGCATCGCAGCCTGGCTCTAGGCACTGCAACCAGAACAACATCCCACCCCAGAGCGATTCTCAAAGCCTTCCAGGCGGTGTGTGCCGATGTGATGCGCGACATGGTCCAGCAAGGATCGTAGTAGCGCATCCCGTCCTCGGCTACATAGGAAGAAGCTTTGGCAATGCAAGGAAGATAGTTCTTTCCAAGCACTTCCCGCCTACGTACTCTCAAGTCACCTGGAGGTCATTCCGGGGCGGAGAGGCGATCCGTCTGTTAGCGAGCTGGTTGGTCTTGGCAGCGTTGTCAGCGCACTGGCAATGCTGCTGCGCAATTTGGGTGAATGCGTCCAGGCCCCGGAGCAACGACGTTGTGAAGCACCTCTGTCTGTAGGAGCGGCCACAGGGTGAACCGGCACGGCGTCAGGGAACTGACCCACCTTACCTTGATGGGAAATGAAATGGCAGCTAACGGGATGTCAACGGATACTCTTGTTGTGGGTGCTGGCCAGGCCGGAGTGGCCATGAGCGAACACTTGACCAAACTCGGCGTGCCTCACCTCGTGCTGGAGCGTGATCGAATTGCCGAACGGTGGCGCACGGGGCGGTGGGACTCCCTGGTTGCCAATGGTCCGGCTTGGCACGACCGCTTCCCGGGGATGGAGTTCGATGATCTGGACCCCGACGCCTTCGCATCGAAGGACCGTATCGCAGATTATTTTGAAGCCTATGCCAGGAAGTTCGAGGCACCGATCCGCACCGGGGTGGAGGTGAAGAAAGTTGTCCGCAGTACCGGCCGCCAAGGGTTCACTGTCGAAACGTCCGCGGGCGTTATCGAGGCCAACCGGGTGGTGGTCGCAACCGGTCCGTTTCAGCGGCCGGTGATTCCTCCAATCGCACCGAAGCACGGAAACATCACCCAAATCCACTCCGCCGAGTACCGAAATCCGCAGCAACTGCCTGAGGGCGCTGTCCTGGTGGTTGGTGCTGGCTCGTCGGGCGTGCAGATTGCGGATGAGCTCCAGCGTGCCGGCAAGAAGGTCTACCTTTCGGTCGGACCACATGATCGTCCCCCACGGGCTTATCGCAATCGCGACTTCTGCTGGTGGCTCGGAGTCCTCGGCGAATGGGATCAGGAAGTCGCGCGGGCCGGCAGAGAGCATGTGACCATTGCGGTCAGCGGCGCTCGTGGCGGCCATACGATCAACTTTCGTGAGCTGGCCAACCAGGGCATCACGCTCGTCGGCGTGACGAAGTCGTTCAATGACAGCGTCGTGGACTTCGAACCGGATCTTGCCGTCAACCTAGCTCGCGGCGACGAGAACTACTTGGCGCTTCTGGATGCGGCAGACGCCTACATTGACCGCAATGGCCTCGACCTTCCGCAGGAGCCTGAAGCTCGCAAGGTTTTCCCGGACCCGGAATGCGTGACCCATCCCATTCTCCAGCTGGATCTGGCCGGCGCCGGTGTGACTTCCATCATCTGGGCAACCGGTTACTCCGTGGACTACAGCTGGCTGAACGTCAACGCCTTCGACGCAAAGGGCAAGCCGCAGCATCAGCGAGGTGTTTCGACCGAGCCCGGGATCTATTTCCTGGGCTTGCCGTGGCTGTCACGTCGCGGCTCCGCTTTCATCTGGGGGGTTTGGCACGACGCCAAGCACATTGCCGACCATATCGTCACGCAACACAAGTACCTGTCCTATCGTGAATCCTCGCGCGCCAGGAGTGAAAACGGCAGGCTTGAAGTCGCTTGATTTGCTGCGCGATTGGACATAACCAACAGGAGTTTTTTTGATGCCAACGCATACCCGCATCCGCATGTTCAATACCAAGGACACGTATCCAAACCAGTCGTTGGACAACGATCTCTGTCAGGCCGTGCGCGCCGGCAACACCATCTACGTGCGTGGCCAGGTCGGCACGGATTTCGAGGGGCGCTCGGTCGGCATCGGTGATCCGCGCGCTCAGGCCGAACAGGCGATGAAGAACGTCAAGCAACTGCTGGAAGAGGCGGGCAGCGATCTTTCCCACGTCGTGAAGACCACGACGTACCTGATCGACCCGCGCTACCGCGAGCCGGTGTACCAGGAGGTCGGTAAATGGCTCAAAGGTGTTTTTCCTATCTCCACCGGCTTGGTCGTGAGCGCCCTTGGCCAGCCGCAGTGGCTGATGGAAATCGATGTGATTGCCGTCATCCCGGATGACGCAGCCGAACCGAAATGAGTATTCAACCATGACGTTTTCCATCATCGGACGTTGCCGGGATACAGGCCAGCTCGGGATCGCTATCGCCTCCTCCAGTATCGCGGTGGGAGCTCGGTGCCCTTGGGTACGCGCAGGTGTGGGAGCGGTGGCGACCCAGAACGTCACGCTTCCCGCCTTGGCACCGCAGATCCTCGACCTCCTCCAAGGTCGGCGGATCGAGCCCGTGATGGCACTTGAGCGGGCGCTCGGCACCGACAACTGGAGCCAGTATCGCCAGGTGACAGTGATCGACAACCAGGGACGCACCGCGTTGTTCAGCGGAAAGGAAGCGCTGGGTGTCCATGACGCTGTGGCTGGCGAGCAGTGCGTCGCAGCGGGCAACTTGCTCGCTGGGACCCAAGTCATCGAGGCCATGGTTCAATCGTTCGAGAAGGCGCCGGGGAACCTTGCCGACCGCCTGATGGTGGCCATGCATGCCGCGATGGCGGCTGGTGGCGAAGCGGGGCCCGTGCATTCGGCGGCACTCAAGGTTGCGGGAGACGTGATTTGGCCGATCGTCGATCTGCGGGTGGACTGGGCGGATGAAGACCCGATAGGCCGGCTGGACGGCCTTTGGCGAGCCTATCGGCCGCAAATGCAAGACTATCTGACGCGGGCGTTGAACCCGACCGCAGCGCCCAGCTATGGAGTGCCGGGCGATGAGTGAGGTATCCAGCCGGAAACTGCTGGAGCGGTTGATCGGTTTCGCCACGGTGAGTCGGGATTCCAACCTCGAGCTGATCGCATTTATCCAGGGCTACCTGGAAGAAGCCGGGGTAGAGAGCGAGCTCTTTTACAACCCGGAACGCACGAAGGCCAATCTGTTCGCCACCATCGGCCCTCGCGACCGAGGCGGCATTGTGCTGTCCGGCCATACCGATGTGGTGCCTGTGGACGGGCAAGCCTGGACGGTGGATCCATTCCGTCTGACTGAGAGAGACGGGCGGCTGTACGGTCGTGGTACGGCCGATATGAAGGGCTTCATCGCCTCGGTGCTGGCGGCGGTGCCCGCCTTTCTCGGCCGGCCGCTGAAGCTTCCGGTCCACCTCGCATTCTCTTATGACGAGGAGGTGGGGTGTCTGGGCGTGCGACCGATGCTGGCTGAGCTGGAAAAGCGCCCGCACAAGCCGCGCCTGTGCCTCATTGGCGAACCCACCGCCATGAAGCCGGTGCTGGGACACAAAGGTAAGTTGGCCATGCGCTGCCAGGTGAAAGGAGCTGCATGCCACTCGGCATATGCGCCGTCCGGCGTCAACGCGATCGAGTACGCGGCTCGGTTGATTGCTCGGCTGGGGGAGATCGGTGATCAGCTGGCGCAGCCTGAACACCACGATCATCGCTTCGACCCTCCGTTTTCGACAGTGCAGACCGGCATCATCAAAGGGGGACGCGCGCTCAATATCGTGCCAGCTGAATGCGAGTTCGACTTCGAGGTGCGTGCTGTGCCGGGCTTTGATCCACAAGAAGTGCGGGACCAATTGCGAACTTATGCCGAGGGTGAGCTGTTGCCGAGAATGCGGTCGGTACAGCGCGACACTGGAATTCACCTGGAGTCATTGGGCACCTACCCCGGCCTTGCTACCTCGCCGGGCAGTGAAGCGGCACAGATACTGGCACTCCTCAGTGGCTCTTCCGAGTTTGGGACAGTGGCCTACGGATCAGAGGGTGGACTGTTCGATCGGGCTGGAATTCCCACAGTGATCTGCGGTCCGGGCAGCATGGATCAAGGACACAAGCCGGACGAGTTCGTTTCCCTGGAGCAGCTCGATCAATGCGATGCGATGTTGGCTCGCCTGGTCGACTACTCTCGGAAAGAGGTGGCCCCGCAAATCTGAACAAGTGGGGCCAAGGTAGCGCTGGCTCGGCGGAAAACCCACGCGCTACGTGGCCGAGGACGAAGGGCCCGGCACGAACACGTCGGCATGGAAGTCTTCGCTGGACAAGCCCTTTTCCGTGGCCGCTGCGCGCACCGCGGACACCATGGGCGGTGAGCCGCAGCAGTACACGACGTGGCCGGCCAGGTCGGCGCAGGTGGCGTGCAGGGCCTGGTCCACCCGGCCCGCGAAGGCATCACCCGCGGCATCGGCCGCCGCGTTGCTCAAGGCGGCGACGAAGCGGAACCCGGACCACTGCTTCTGCCAGCGTTCGACGGCGGTACGCAGGTACAGGCCACCCGGCTCGCGCGCGCCCCAGATCAGGGTGATGTCGCGCTGCACGCGCTTTTTCAGCATGTCGTCCAGGATGGACTTGACCGGCGCGAAGCCGGTGCCGCCGGCCAAGAACACGATGGGGCGCGTG